>NZ_JADZGH010000206.1:53485-73414 GCF_015865005.1 Rhodococcus sp. CX | reverse complement strand
TCGCGGGGTCCTCGTGGTTGAGCAGTGCCGATTCCGCGTCGTCGTCGCCGGGAAGCAGGGTGGGCTGAGGTCCGAGGAGATCACCGAAAGAGGTCATGGCGACCATTCTGCCCGGCGGCGCTCGAGGCTGGATAGGCTGCCCGGGAAACCGTAGGCCGTCGAACGAGGTGCATTCGTGCCGGATCCGAAGAACGAAGACGCTTCCACTCCCCCGGACGCGGCGACAGCGCCGCAGCAGCAGGCCGGATCCGACGACGCCGGATCGGACAACCCCGTGGACGCCGGCACCGGGTCCGGCGCGGCAGGTGAGCCCGAAGCGTCCGCGTCGTCGGGCGACAGTGCCGACGCAGGCGAGAGTGCCGAAGCAGGCGTGACCGACGAGCCCGCAGGTTCCGAAACACCGGAAGACGCCGACACCGAGACCGTGGGGATCCCTGCCGCCGGTGCCCGCGCATCCGAGACTTCCCCGCCCGCAGCGCCCGAGGCCGAGTCCGACGAGAAGACCGACGGTGCCGAAGGTGGAGACACCGAGGACACCGGGACGCCCGAGGACGCCGGAGCTGCGAAGAGCGCCGGGACCCGGACGACCGCAGAGAGCCCGGCGGATACCGCGCCGACCGTCGCAATCCCCGCCGCCGCCGATGCCGAGACCGTGGCGATCCCCGTCGCCCGCGCGTCCGAGACCCGCAAATCCGACGCCGCCGAGCCCGACGCCACCGAAACCTCGGCCGACGAGGCGAGCGCGAAAACCGAGAAGACCGAGCAGTCCGATGCGACGGCACCGGAGGCTGCCGACGACGAGACCGTGCAGATCCCGGTGCGGGCGCACGTGCCCAACAGGAGGCAGCCGCAGCGCATCGAGCCGCGTTCGGCCGAACCTGCCCGCCCCGAACCGCAGCGTTTCCAGCCGCAGCCGACCCCGCAGCGCATCGAACCGGCGTCCTCGGGCCGCAGCGGCAAGCGCTGGGCCGTCGCCGCGACCGTCGCGGGAGTGCTGGTGATCGCGGCGATCGTCGTGTCGGCGCTGCTGGTGTATCTCGATCATCGGGCCGAAAACTCCCCCGAGGCACGGATACGCGCGAGCGTGGACACGTTCGTGACGGCGCTCGCAGCCGGCGACCTCGCGACGCTGCGCACGTCGACGTGCGGGGGGCTGGCCGATTTCTACGCGACGGTGGATCCGGCGAAGTTCGCGGAGATCCACGAATTGGCGGAGCAGCAGGGCTCGGTGCCGGTGGTGACGAGCATCGACAAGGTCCAGATCACGGACTCGCACGCGATCGTGCAGGTCACTGCGCATCCGACAGGGACACCGACCGATGTCACCGAGCGGACCTTCGACCTGTCCGAGGTGGGCGGGGAATGGAAGGTCTGCGGCGAATGAAAACCTGGGGCGAATAGCGCTCGTGCGGGTTTCCGGTAGCCGGAGCTACCGGAAACACGCACGAGGGGTGTTCTAGCCTGCGGAGACCGAACGGCCGGCCGACTTCAGGTCGTTGCAGGCCTCGATGACGCGGGCGGTCATCGACGCCTCGGCCTTCTTGAGGTAGCTGCGCGGATCGTAGGTCTTCTTGTTGCCGACCTCGCCGTCCACCTTGAGGACACCGTCGTAGTTCTGGAACATGTGGGCCGCGATGGGACGGGTGAACGCGTACTGGGTGTCGGTGTCGACGTTCATCTTCACGACGCCGTAGCTCAGCGCCTCGTCGATCTCGGACTTCAGCGAGCCGGAGCCACCGTGGAAGACCAGGTCGAACGGCTTGGAACCGGCCGGCAGACCCAGCTTCTTCGAGGCGGCGGCCTGGCCCTCGGCGAGGACGGACGGCTTGAGCTTGACGTTGCCCGGCTTGTAGACGCCGTGGACGTTGCCGAACGTCGCGGCCAACAGGTACTGGCCCTTGTCGCCGGCGCCGAGCGCATCGACGGTCTTCTCGAAGTCCTCGATCGTGGTGTAGAGCTTCTCGTTGATGGCGTTCTCGACGCCGTCCTCTTCACCGCCGACGACGCCGATCTCGATCTCGAGGATGATCTTCGCGGCCTGCGCGGCCGCGAGGAGCTCCTGGGCGATCTCGAGGTTCTCGTCGATCGGAACGGCCGAGCCGTCCCACATGTGCGACTGGAACAGCGGGTTGCGGCCGGCGTTCACGCGTTCCTGGGAGATCGCGATGAGCGGGCGCACGAAGGTGTCGAGCTTGTCCTTCGGGCAGTGGTCGGTGTGCAGGGCGATGGTGACGTCGTACTTCTCGGCGACGACGTGCGCGAACTCGGCGAGCGCGACCGCGCCGGTCACCATGTCCTTCACACCCAGACCGGAACCGAACTCGGCACCACCGGTCGAGAACTGGATGATGCCGTCGCTACCGGCGTCCGCGAAGCCCTTGATGGCGGCGTTGATGGTTTCGGACGACGTGCAGTTGATCGCGGGGAACGCAAAGGAGTGCTCCTTGGCGCGGGCGATCATCTCGGCGTAAACCTCGGGAGTCGCGATAGGCACAGCGGCTGTCCTCCAGATGAGATGTTGTCGCCTACCTGCGGTGCCGGTAGGCGCAAGGGTTGTCCTTGCAGTATGTCAACAGTCCCCGGAACTGCACAGTTGGGTTCGGCTCCGAACTGCGGCGCGGGCCGGTCGCGGCGACACCGAGCCTCGTCGGTCCGTGTGCCGCCGGTACTCTGAAGACCGTGACTTTCTTGGAAACCTCGGAATCTGTGACCAATCTGGCCCTGTTACCGGGATTCCTGGATCCGGTCAATCTGCTCAATTCGTTCGGCACGTGGATCCTGATCGGCCTGCTGGTGGTCGTGTTCATCGAGTCGGGTCTGCTGTTCCCGCTGCTGCCGGGCGACTCGCTGCTGTTCACCGCCGGTCTCATCGTCGCAGGCAAGTCCGCGGAGGTCGAGCCGTTCGCGCCGCTGTGGGTGCTGCTGGTGGCGATCCCGATCGCTGCGATCCTCGGCGACCAGGTGGGCTATCTCATCGGCACGAAGGGCGGCACCGCCCTGTTCAAGAGCAACGACGCGAAGTTCTTCAAGAAAAAGTACATCGACGAGTCGCACGCCTTCTTCCTGCGGCACGGGCCGATCACCATCGTGCTGGCCCGGTTCGTCCCGATCGTCCGCACGTTCGCGCCGCTCGTGGCCGGTGCCGCGAAGATGCCCTACCGCGTGTTCATCACCTACAACATCATCGGTGGTGTGCTGTGGGGCGCGGGCATCACGCTGCTCGGTTACCTGCTCGGGCAGATCGGGTTCATCCGCGACAACGTCGACCTGATCTTCCTGCTCATCGTGTTCGTCTCCGTCGTGCCGATCATGATCGAGGTCGGCAAGCGCTTCCTCGGCAAGGGCGACAGCGAGGAGTCCGGCAGCGCACCCGCGCCGGGCAACGCCACCACAGCGGACCGGGGCTCCGACAACGAGAAGACCCTGGTCATCGACACCTCGGCGTTCGCCGACCAGCCGCGGCGCACCGACGACTCGGCCGTCGACACCACGCCGATCCCGACTCCGGGTCAGCCGAACAGCTGACCGAGGCGACGACGAGGCCCCTTCCGCTGAGGAAGGGGCCTCGTGCGTTTCCGGGTACCGCCTCTAGACCGCGACGGCCGCGAACTGGCTGGCCGGGCGCGGCAACCCGAAGTGGTCGCGCAGCGTGCGGCCGCTGTACTCGGTGCGGAACAGGCCGCGTTCCTGCAGGATCGGCACGACCTGCGAGGTGAACGCCTCGAGTCCCTGCGGGTACTGCGGCGGCATCACGTTGAAGCCGTCCGCGCCGCCCTGCGTGAACCATTCCTCGATGGTGTCGGCGACCTGCTCGGCGGTGCCGGCGAACACGCGGTGTCCACGCGCGCCCGCGAGCCGGTGCAGCAGGCCGCGCAGCGTCGGCCGGTCGCGTTCGACGATGTTCGCGACGACCTGCTTGCGGCTGGCGGTGTTGTCGGTGACGGTGCCCGCGTCGCCGAACACGTCGAGCGGGACCGTCTCGTCGAGCCGGAGGTGACGCAGCGACACCTGCGCGATGTTCTCGAGCTGGGTCAGCCCGTACTCGACGACCGTCAGCTCGTTGAACTCGCGTTCGAGCGCGTGGGCCTCGGCCTCGGTGTCGCCGATGAACGGGCTGATGCCGGGCAGGATCTTCACGTGATCGGGGTTGCGGCCGAATTCGACCGCCCGCTTCTTGATGTCGGCGTAGAACGCCTGCGCGTCGGACAACCGCTGGTGGGCGGTGAAGATCGCCTCCGCGTACCGGCCGGCGAAGTCACGGCCGTCGTTGGACGACCCGGCCTGCACGAGCACCGGATGTCCCTGCGGCGAGCGTGCCGCACCGAACGGCCCGGCGACCTTCAGGTGCTTGCCCTCGAAATTGACCGGGTGGATCTTCCCGGTGTCCGCGTAGATGCCGCGGTCCTTGTCGATGACGAGCGCATCGTCCTCCCAGCTGTCCCACAGCTTTACGACGGCATCGACGAACTCGCGGGCCCGTTCGTACCGGGTGGCGTGGTCGGGGTGCGCGTCGAGCCCGAAGTTCGCGGCGGCCTTGTCGGTCCCGGTGGTGACGATGTTCCAGCCCGCGCGACCCCCGGAGATGTGGTCGAGCGAGGAGAACAGGCGAGCCAGGTTGTAGGGCTCGTAGTAGGTGGTCGACGCGGTCGCGATCAGACCCAGGTGGGTGGTGGCCGACGCGATCGCGGTGAGCAGCGTGATCGGCTCGAAGCCGTAGGTCGCGTTGAACCGCACGTCGGTGCGCAGCGCCGGACCGTCGGCGAGGAACACCGCGTCGAGCTTCGCCGCCTCCGCGGTCCGTCCGATGTCCTGGTAGTACGTGACGTCGTAGAGCCGCTCCGGGGTGCTGCCCGGATGCCGCCACGATGCCTCGTGGTGGCCGGTCGGATAGATGAAGGCGTTGAGGCTGAGCTGACGTCGTTGTTCGGTCATGTTCCTACAAGTAGACCCGGGCCCGCGTCGCGAACAGGGTTAAGGTTGCGACGATCGTAAAGCCCGCTCGGTCGCGACCGCGTGTGCCGCTTCCATCAGCATCCATCCGCCGAGCTGCACCGACAGGTCCCGCTCGGCGACCTCGGATTCGTGGACGCTACCGCCGGAGAACCGGGCGATGGCGTACCCGGAGCCGGGCAGCCGGGCCTGCACCGACCAGTCCCGGCCGAACAGCGGGAGTTCCTCGATCTGCAGGCGGTTGTCCCAGGCCGCGTCCGCCGACATCAGCACCAGGCGAGCGGCGGTGTTGCGGGCCCGTTCGTCGTCGACGTCGTGGACCGGCAGGCTCGTCGCGACCATCGCGAGGTACCGGGCGAGAATGCCGTTGAACAGTCCGCCGTCTCCCCCGCCTCCGCCGGTGATGACGCTGGCGTCGGCGAGTTCGAGATCGACGGCGTCGACGAGGGCGTGCACCCGCTTGCGGTGCCGGTCGTCGCCGATGCGGATGGCCAGGTCGGTTTCGAGTCCGAGCACCACGCCCTGGCAGTAGCTGTAGATCGCGCGTTCGATCTTCCCGTTGCGGATGCCGTCGAAGATCAGGCCGGTCTCGGGGTCCTTGAGGGTCTCGTCGATCCAGTCCGCGATCTCCTGGGCGCGCCACACCTTGCCGGTGCGGGACAGCAGGAGACCGGCGGGCCCGTTGGCGGGGGTGTTGAAGAAGTTGTCGCGTCGACGCCACGGCAATCCGCCGCCGCGCTCGGGCTGCCACGCCGCGAACAGCGCATCCTCGAGATCCGCGATGCCCTTGCGGTGATCCACCAACAGGTGCCGCTGCGCGCGTTCGAGCGCGAGGCCGAGCCACGCCATGTCGTCGTAGTAGTTGTTGGTCCACCCGGTGAGGTTGCGGATGCGGTGGGTGCGCGTGAGCCGGACGACGCGTCGCCGGCGTCGCGGTGTCGCATCGCGTTCGGCGGCGTCGACGGCGAGATCGATCAGGTGCGCCTGCCACCAGTAGTGCCACGTGAGGAACAGCCGTTCGCGGCGAACCGGGGGCCATCCGACGACCCCCATGGCGGTACCGGGCAGAGCCCACAACCGGCGTATGTGCCGGGAGTCGACGGCAGCCTCGGCGGCATCGGCCCGCTCGGTCCACAGTTCCGACATGACGTCGATCATCCTCACTTCACGATGGGTGTGCTACCACCAGGCGACGTACGTCACCACGCTCGCGTCAGGTCCGCATGTTGACGTACCCAGGCGTGCATCGCGATTCCCGCGGCGACCCCGGCGTTGATGCTGCGGGTCGAACCGAACTGCGCGATGGACACCGTCGTCGACGCGACCTCCCGAGCCCG
Source organism: Rhodococcus sp. CX (assembly GCF_015865005.1). Taxonomy (NCBI): domain Bacteria; kingdom Bacillati; phylum Actinomycetota; class Actinomycetes; order Mycobacteriales; family Nocardiaceae; genus Rhodococcus; species Rhodococcus sp. CX. The sequence goes on along the minus strand of NZ_JADZGH010000206.1, from coordinate 67,127 downwards.
CTCGGTGACGCCGGGCCCCTCCTGACCGAACAGCAGCAGGCAGTGGTACGGCAGCGTCGTCGTCTCCAACGGCACCGAACCCGGGGTGTTGTCGACCGCGACGATTTCGATGTTGCGGTCCGCCGCCCAATCGATCAACGCGTCCACATCCGGATGGTGCATCAGATGCTGATACCGGTCGGTTACCATGGCGCCCCGGCGATTCCAGCGTCGGCGACCCACGATGTGCACGGTGGCCGCGGCGAACGCGTTCGCGGTGCGCACGACCGTGCCGATGTTCGCGTCGTGCCCGAAGTTCTCGATCGCCACGTGCAGCGGATGCCGGCGCGTGTCGATGTCCGCGACGATCGCCTCCCGCGTCCAGTAGCGGTACGCGTCGACCACGTTGCGGCGGTCGCCGTGCGCGAGCAGTTCCGGGTCGTAGCGCGGATCCTGCGGGCGTTCGGTACCGAACTCGTCGATCCAGGGGCCGACGCCGTGCGGGTGCTCACCCCACTCGGTCGGTCCGGCGGCCTCGTCGTCGGGGGTCACGGTCAGAACGTCTCGTTCGAACCGGCCGCGACCGTGAAGCCGTGTCCGGTGCCGTCGTTGACGCAGGTGACGTCCGTCTCGGTCGTGGTGCACGAGTACCCGAGCTTCGACAGCGTCGCACCGGCGGGCAGTACGGCGGTGTCACCGTCGGACAGGTAGACCGGGCCGCCGGAGCACATGAACGCACCCTCGCCCTCGTTGGCAACCCGAATACCGTTGCCCCAGTTGACGACACAGTCGGCGGGTCGCGGCGGAACCGGATCGGTGGCGCCTTCGCATCCGGCTTCGGTGCGGGTGGGCAGCTTGACGATGCCGCAGTGGAACTGCCCGTCCGGGCTGGTGAAGTAGTACGACTCGTTGCGCTCGTAGGGCACGTCGACGAGCGAGGTCGGTGCTTCCGGCTCGGTCGTCGCGACGGTCGTGGTGACCGGTTCCGTCGTCGTGGTCACCGGCGCGACGGTCGTGGTGGTCGGCGCCGGAGTGCTCGTGGTGGTAGTCGGTGCCGCCGCAACGGATTCCGTCTGCGTGCTCTCGTCCGTGCTCCCGCATCCCGCGAGCAGCAGACCCGCCACCGTCACCACACCGATCGACGTCACCCGACGCACGTTCACGCAACTCCCTCCGAAGACCCGGGTGTCACTCTATCGGCCGGTCACCTGTGGCCCGTGAGCCACCGGTTCACCAGACGGTTGACCGGCGCCGGCGACACCTGCGCGGTCGCGGCGAACAGCTTCGCCTGCCATCCCACCGGCCGGTGCACCTTCCAGCGCGGCTGCCCGGCCCGGGTCGCCTCGTACAGGGCGCGCGCCACGTCGTCGGCGGTGAGGTGGATCCCGAGGGACCGGGTCGTGCCGGTGTCCATGCCGGTGGTCATCGCGGTGTCGACGAACAGCGGCCACATCGCCAGCACCCGGATGTCGTGTTCGGCCCATTCGATCTCGAGGGCCTCGGTCAGGCCGCGCACCGCGAACTTGGTGGCGCTGTAGGTCGCGAGTTCGGGCTGGCCGTAGAGCGCCGACGCCGAGCACAGGTTCACCAGGTGCGAGCCCGGGGTGGCGCGCAGATACTCGAACGCCGCGTGGCAACCGTTGACGGTGCCGGTCACGTTGACGTCGACGATCCGGCGGTGCCGTTCGATCGGAGTGTCGGCGAACGGGCCCGACGACAGCACCCCCGCGTTGTTGACGAGGATGTCGAGGCGACCGTCCGGACAGAACGCCTTCAGCGCCCGTGCCCACTGCTCCGGGTCGGTGACGTCGAGGACCCCGGTGACGATCCCGGGCTGGTCCGCCGCGAGGATCTCCAGGCCCTCGGCGTCGACGTCGAACGCGCCGACCCGATAGCCGCGGCGCGCGAAGAGCAGGGCGGTGGCACGACCGATACCGGCGGCGGCGCCGGTGACGAACACGCTGGTGGCAGGCATGAACGCCAGCCTAGCGACCCCGACGCGACCGCACGTGCGGACTATCCTGGTGTCGGAGGAGTCATGAACCACCAGCGTGTCGCGCGTGCCGTGGCCGTCGTCACCGGCGGGTACGTACTCGTACTCGCCCTGTGGCTCACGTACTTCGTGGGCGGCTCTCCCGAGGGCACGATCGGATTCCAGGTGATCTTCCTGGTCTGCGCGTACGGTTCCGCGCTGGGCCTGGCCATGATCGCCGCCGGACGCCCGCCCCGCCGCGACCGCCGCCTGCTCCGGCGCGGGCTCGAAGGGTGGGCGACGATCCGCTCGGCGACCCCGATCGCACACACCGTCGACAACGGCGAGATCACCGAACTCGACCTCGACCTGACGGTGCCCGGTTCCGAGTCCTACCGCGGCCGGGTGGTCTACGAGGTGACCCCGGAATTCGCCGAGGCCTTCGAGCCGGGGCGGGTGATCACCATCCGGGTCGATCCGAAGAACCGCGATCGGATCGTGTTGTGCCCGTGAGCGGCTCGCGTCACCGGCCGGGTGACACAGGCCGCGGCATGTAGTCCGGACGAAGTCTTCCCGGGCGTGCACCGGCTTGGAATGGTGTTTCCATGCGCAAAACGATGTGCGTCCTGACGATCGCGACCGGAATTGCGGTGGGATCCGCCGGCACGGCCGTCGCCCTGTCGCCTCCGGTCGCTCCCACGAACATCGCCTCCCCGTGGTGCACCCATCACACGCCGTACCTGCACCTGACGGCGCTCACCTGCCTGGCGAGCATCGTCTCGACAGGTTCCGCCTGATCACCGCTGCCCGGTAGTCCCCTGAACGTTCGTCCGAGGTCACTTGCGGCGACCGGCGAGCATGCCCTCCACCAGCAGCAGCTGCGCCGCCGCGTAGGTCGCGAGGATCAACCCTTCGGCCGCAGCCCGCACCTTCCTGTTCTTCAGCAGTACGCGACGCACCACGATCGTGCCGTCGGAGATCGTGAACACCAGACCACCCAGCCCGAGCCAGCTGCGCCGGTCCGTGGACGGCCGCGGCACCGGATCGGCCGCGAGGGTCGCGGTGGTGGCGAGCAGCGTCCCGTACCCGGTCAGGGGCGCGGCGACGTTGCGGGACTTCGCCGCCAGCAGGCTGCCGGCACCGAGCGCGGCCGCCGCGCGCGGCACCGCGGCGATCGCGTGCGGACGGGCACCGCGCCGCGCCAGCAGCGTCGAATAGCTCGTCTGCATCACCGCGAACGACGCGGCGCCGCGCAGCAGCCGCCGATCGTCGTCCGGGTCGATCATGAACACGTCGCCGACGGTCGCGGCCGCCAGTCCGGCCAGCAGCAGCGCGGTCTCGACGCGGTCGGTGTCCCGGCTGCGGCGCAGCACCCGCACCGCGAGTGCCGGAGCGATCAGTGGTTTGGCGACCTGCTGCAGCTTCTCGTTGCCGAGCACCCCACCGAGTACCGTCGCCGCGGTCGCGGCGGCGAACACCGCATGTTCGGCGCCCCACTTCCTCCTGCCGAACCAACCTGTGCTGAACCCGGCTGTGCTGAACCCGGCTGTGCTGAACCCACCCATGGAGGGCACAGTACCGTTCGCATTCCGCCGCTCACGCCGTGTCGCAGCGGTGGGCCCCGGCGGCCGGTGCCACCTCCCAGAATCTCGGCTGCGGCAGTCCGCGCCGCTCGGCCGCGACCAGCACGGCACGCGAGATCACCTCGACCGCGTCCGCCTCGCACAGCGCGAGCGCCGAACCACCGAAACCTCCCCCGACCATGCGGGCGCCGAGCGCCCCGGCGTCGCGCGCGGCGTCTACGGCCGAATCCAGTTCGACGGAGCTGACCTCGAAGTCGTCGCGCAGGGAGCGGTGCGAGGCGTCGAGCAAGGGGCCGAGCGCCCGCACGTCACCGGCGTCGAGCGCGTCCACCGCGGCACGGACCCGGCCGACCTCGGTGACGACGTGCCGCGCCCGACGCAGCAGCGCCTCGTCCGTCAGCGAATCCTGCAGAACCGAAACATCTTCCACGTCACGCAGGATCGCGACCCCGAGTTGCCGCGCCGCGTCCTCGACCGCGCGGCGACGCTGCGCGTACTGCCCGTCGACGAGGCGGTGCGGTGCGGCGGTGTCGACGACGAGCAACGTCAGGCCGTCGGCGGCCGGGTCGAACGGGACGTGCCGGACCTGACCGGTGCGGCAGTCCAGCAGCATCGCGTGCCCGGCCCGCCCGCGCAGCGAGACCTGCTGATCCATACCACCGGTGGGGACGCCGACGAAGTCGTTCTCGGCGCGCATGCAGGCGGACGCGAGCGCCGCGCGGCCGGTGTCGTCCGTGGCCCGTCCGTACAGTTCGGCCAGCGCCAGCGCGACCGCGCATTCGAGCGCCGCGGAACTCGACAACCCCGCACCGACCGGGACGTCCGAGGCCACCGCGACGTCGGCTCCTGCGAAACCGGCCGGTCCGAGGGCCCACACGACCCCGGCGACATAGGCCGCCCAGCCTGGGACCGCGCGGGACGCGAGGTCGGTGACGGTGACGTCGACCTCGGGGAATCCGGCGCTGCGCAGTCGCAGGATCCCGTCGACGCGGCGGCGCACCGCGACGGCCGTGCGGTGGTCGAGTGCCATCGGCAGGCACAGCCCGTCCGCGTAGTCGACGTGTTCGCCGATCAGGTTGACCCGCCCGGGCGCGCACCACACCCCGTCCGGGGTTCCGCCGAAGTCGTCGACGAACCGCGCGCGGGCGTCGCTGCACACGCTCATTCCGCGACCTCCCGCAGACGTGCCGCGATGCGCTCGGGCGTCGTGTCGCTGATCCATGCCCCCATCGCCGATTCCGATCCGGCGAGATATTTGAGCTTGTCGACGGCGCGGCGCACCGAGAACACCTGCGCGAACAGCCGCCCGTGTTCGCGACCGTCCCCCACCGGGGCCTGGTGCCACGCCGCGACGTACGGCACCCGGTCCCGCCCGTCGAAGAACCGGTCGACGCGGCCGAGCACGTCCCGGTACATCAGCGCCAGCTCGTCGCGTTCGTCGTCGGTGAGCGCCGCCAGATCCGGAACGTCGCGGTGCGGGGCCACGTGCACCTCGACGGGCCAGCGGGCCGCCGCGGGCACATACGCGGTCCAGTGCGCACCGGCCGCGACGACGCGGGTGCCGGCGCGGCGTTCGGCGTCGAGCACGTCGCGTTGCAGCGACCGTCCGGTCGCCGCCCGGTGGGCGCGGGCACGGTCGAGCAGCACCTGCGACCGCGGCGGCAGGAACGGGTACGCGTAGATCTGCCCGTGCGGATGTTCCAGTGTCACACCGATTTCCGTGCCGCGGTTCTCGAAGCAGAACACCTGCCGCACACCGGGCAACGCGGAGAGTTCGGTGGTGCGGTCGGCGAGAACGTCGACGACGGTGCGCGCCCGCGACACCGGCAGATCCGCGAACCGTGCGTCGTGATCGGAGGTGAACGCCACCACCTCGCAGCGTCCGCCGGCCGGTCGCCGGGGCCACATCGATTCGTCGTCGACGGCCGGGGCGGCATCCCCGCCGGGGGTCAGCGACGGGAATCGGTTCTCGAACACCACCACGTCGTAGTCGGCGGCCGGAATCTCCGTCGGCGGACCGCCCGGACGGGTCGGGCACAGCGGGCAGTCCGCGGCGCTCGGCAGGAACGTGCGGTCCATCCGATGCGCCGCGAACGTCACCCATTCACCGGTGAGCGGATCCAGACGCAGTTCCGACGTCGCGGTCACCGGCGGAAGGTCGCGGGTGTCGTGCAGATCCCGCGCGGCACCACCGGAGACATACGGTTCGGTGTCGTCGAAGCAGATCAGTTCGCGACCGTCCGCGAGGTGCGTGACGGTGCGGCGCACCCGCGGGGTCACCGGCTGCTACTCGAGGCCCAGGTCCGCCAGGCCCAGCAGCGAGCGGTACTCGAGACCCTCGGCGGCGATGACGGCGTCGGCACCGGTGGCCCGGTCGACGACCGTCGCGACACCGACGACGATCGCGCCGACCTCACGCAGCGCCTTGACGGCGGTGAGCGGCGAGTTGCCGGTGGTGGTGGTGTCCTCGACGACCAGCACGCGCTTGCCGACGACGTCGGGTCCCTCGATCTGACGCTGCATGCCGTGGGCCTTCGCGGCCTTGCGGACGACGAACGCGTCGATGGGCCGGCCCGGGGCGTGCATCACGGCCAGCGCGACCGGATCGGCGCCCATGGTGAGCCCGCCGACGGCGTCGAAGTCCCAGTCGGCGACGAGTTCGCGCAGCAGGCTGCCGATCAGCGGACCCGCCCGGTGATGCAGGGTCGCGCGGCGCAGGTCCACGTAGTAGTCGGCTTCCTTACCGGACGACAACGTCACCTTGCCGTGCACCACTGCCAGCTCACGCACCAGCGCAGCCAGCTCTTCGCGATCACTCATCGCTCGTCCTCACCGTCGATTGTTCGTGCCGCCGGCCCGCGGGACCGGCGGCAAGAAGCCTAGTCGGTGCGACGTACGGTCAGGCCGCGACGGTGCTCGACGTTTCCCCGCCCTCGGTCGCGACCGGCTGCGCGACCTCGACCCGGACCGTGTCCTCCGCCTGCACCGTCTCCTCGGGCAGCAGGGTGACCTCGAACAGGGGCACGGCCTCCACCCCGGCGAGCTTCGCGAAGATCGAGGACGGGAAGCGGCTCACCGTCCTGTTGATCTCGCGGGCGAGATCGTTGTGCACGCGCGCCGCCCCGGCGATGCGCACCTCTCGTTTCCGCAGTTCCCGGGCGACGCGGATGAACGGCCAGTGGGTGCCATCGTCCGGGTCCCCGATGAGTTCGTGCAGCGTCGCGGACAGCGTGTTCTCGGCGGCCGCGCGCTCGCCGAGGCCGAGACGCTGGTCGCGCATCGCGATCGCGAGGGTGCGGGCGCCGACGACCGGGCTGATGCGGCTGCGTTCGACGCCGGCACCGGCCGACGCCGCGATCAGCGCGGGCACGAGATCGTAGCGATCGTCGAGTTCGTTGGCGAGCAGGCGCAGACTGTCGCGGTGTCGGGCTCTGAGCTTCTGCGCGCGGCGCATCGCCGTGCGGGTCGACAGCACGAGCAGCACAATCACAGCGATCACAACAGCCACAACGGTCACGCGCAGAAATGTACCGAGGTGGTCCATGCGTGCGCATCACCGGTCCCGCGTGTCCGCAGGGTGTGTCCGGACCGTGACCTGGCGCACGCTGTCAGGTGCGGCCGCGGCCCCGGCCGAAGAGGTTCGTCAGGCGCCGCACGAGGTTGACCGGGACGAGCCGGCCCGCGGTGGTGAGGACCTTGTACTGCAGGCCGGGAATGCTGCGCACCTTCCCCGCTTCGAGGTCGGCGAGGGACGTACGCACCACCGTGTCGACATCGAGCCACATCCACTCCGGGATCGAGTCCATCTCGATGCCCGCGCGGCGATGGAACTCGGTGTGCACGAAACCGGGGCACAGCGCCTGCACCTGCACGCCCGTCCCCGCGAGACCGCCGGCCAGCCCCTCGGTGAAGGAGACGACGTAGGCCTTGCTGCCCGAGTAGGTGGAGCCCCGGCCGGGCAACAGGCCCGCCACGCTGGCGACGTTGACGATGCGGCCGGAACCGGCCGCGATCATCGGCGGCAGCGCCGCGCGCGTCAGCTGCATCACCGCTGTGACGTTCACGTCCAGCTGCGCCTGCAGCAGTTCCGGTGCCGCCGTCCAGAACTCGCCGGTCGTTCCGAAGCCGGCGTTGTTGACGAGCATGTCCACACCGCGAGCGAGCCGTTCGGCGACGCGGGTCCGTCCCGGCTCGGTCGCGAGGTCGGCCGCCAGGATCTCCGATTCGGCGCCGAGGCGGCCCTTCAGGTCGGCCGCGAGGTCGGCCAGTTTCGTCTCGTTGCGGGCCACCAACACGAGGTCGTAGCCCTGAGCGGCGAGCGCACGGGCGAATCCGGCGCCGATGCCCGAGGTGGGGCCGGTGACGAGAGCGACGGGTCGAGCAGAACGATCCGGTGTCATGCCGGTCACACTAGCGGGTCCTTACCCGCAAGTAATACCGGGTGCGCGGTGTCAGTGGTGCGCCGACGGCCGGCCGGGGTCGTGCATGCCGCGGTCCATCTCGGCCGGTTCCACGACCGGGGGCAGCACGTGCAGAATCCCCGAGAGCCGCGCGACGGTGTCGATCGCGGCGTCCCACTCGCGACCGTTGCTGTTCAGCGGGATCGAACCGAGGGTCCACTCGTTCTCGCTCCACAGCATCTGCACGTGCGGCGGGATCGACTCGGTGAACGCGACCATCCGCTGGTCGCAGACGCGCCGCGCGATCTCGAGATCGGTCGTGAACACCACCCGCGGCCCGATGGACCCGAGCAGATTCATGTCGGGATCCTTCGGCGGCGGGGTCGACTTCAGGCGCAGGTCGATGTCCACGTCGGACCCGACCTTGCGGCGCACCGCGACGATGGTGGCGGTCTCCTCGATGTCGAAGAGCAGGAACTCGTCGCCCCGGCGCACGCCGTGCACGACATCGATCGCGCCCAGGTACTCCTGCTTCGCGAGAGCGGCACGATGCCAGTTCGACGGCAACGAACCGTCGGACGCGGTGTACTTGTAGCCCTGTGCACGCGCCCAGATCTCCCGCACCCGCCCGGACTGCTCCCGGCGTGTGCGGTCGATGTAGAGCAGCACGAGCGCGCCGAGGAGCGCGACCGCTGCAAGACCGAACCACATAACCGTCATCGGGCCCAGCGTAGCGTGTTCAGTTGCCGGAACGGTTGAAGCCGGGCACGGTCGCGCTGACGATTGTGTCCGCCGTCATCTCGCCGTCCCGGACGGGTGTGCCCTGCGCGAGGACGGTATCCCCCACCCGCAGCGCCGACGGCGAGGAACCCGCGAGGGCGATGATCTGGGTCTCGGGCGTCACCCGGACGGTGACGATCGAGCCTCCGATCCCGCTGATCGTGATGCTCGATCCGTCGTTCGCCGTGATGGTGCCGATGGTCGTGCCGTTGGATCCGATGGCGTCGCCGAGCCCACCGGGCAGCCGATCGAGCGGAAGGGTCGGAGGCAGCGACGGTTCGAGGGTCGGCGGCTGCGTCCTCGTCGCCGCGGGTGGCGGCGCGACGGCGGTCGTGGGAGCCGACGCGGTCGGGGCGTCGTTGCCGCTGCCGCCGCTGAGCAGGTATCCGACGACAGCTGCCAGGGCGATGACGACGAGAGCCGCCAGTGCCGGCAGCAGCCAGCGGCGTCGGCGCGGTTCCCGGGGTTCCGGTGTCGGCGACGGTCCCGGCGGTACGCCCGGCCCGCCCGGCCCGTAGCCGTACTGCTGTGTCGGCTGGTACTGCTGTGTCGGCTGGTACTGCTGTGTCGGCTGGTACTGCCGGTACTGCTCGGTGGGTGAGAACTGCTGGGTCGGCTGGTAACCCTGCTGATAGCCCTGGCCCGGCGCCTGGCCGTAGGGCGGCAGCGCCTGCGTGGGCTGGGGGCGACCGTATGCCTCGGTCGGGTCGGACGTGTGCAGCACCCGCGTCTCGTCGTGCGACTCGTCGAGCGAGTACGCGCGCTCCTGCGGTGTGCGCGGATCCTGCGGATTCGTCATGGTCTCTCCCAAGGTACCCGTGCGCGTTTCCGGTAGCGGCTGCTACCGGAAACGCGCACGAGGGTAGGTCAGGCCCCGATCGTCAGGCGCTCGCCGTCGTCGGTGACACCGACATGCACGGTGTCACCGTCGCGGATCTCACCGGCGAGCAGCTTCTTGGCGAGCGGGTCACCGATGGCCTGCTGGATGAGGCGACGCAGCGGTCGGGCACCGTACTGCGGGTCGTACCCGCGCACCGCGAGCCACATCCGGGCGGCACCGTTGACGTCCAGCGTGAGCCGGCGCGCCGCGAGCCGCTCGGCGAGCTGACCGAGCTGGATCTCGACGATCTGCTCGAGCTGCTCCTCCGACAGGGAGTCGAAGATGACGACGTCGTCGAGCCGGTTGATGAACTCGGGCTTGAACGCAGCCCGCACCGCGGCCATCACCTGGTCCCTGTCGCCACCCGAACCGAGGTTCGAGGTGAGGATCAGGATGGTGTTGCGGAAGTCCACCGTGCGGCCCTGACCGTCGGTGAGCCGGCCGTCGTCGAGCACCTGCAGCAGCGTGTCGAACACGTCCGGGTGGGCCTTCTCCACCTCGTCGAACAGCACCACCGAGTAGGGACGGCGACGCACCGCCTCGGTGAGCTGACCCCCGGCCTCGTAACCGACGTAGCCCGGAGGTGCACCGACGAGCCGCGCGACCGAGTGCTTCTCGCTGTATTCGGACATGTCGATCCGGACCATGGCGCGTTCGTCGTCGAACAGGAAGTCCGCGAGCGCCTTCGCGAGCTCGGTCTTGCCGACACCGGTCGGGCCGAGGAACAGGAACGAGCCGGTCGGCCGGTTGGGGTCCGCGACGCCGGCGCGGGCGCGGCGCACCGCGTCCGAGACGGCTTGCACGGCCTCGGTCTGCCCGACGACACGCTTGCCGAGTTCGTCCTCCATGCGCAGCAGCTTGGCGGTCTCGCCCTCGAGCATGCGGCCCGCGGGGATGCCGGTCCAGGCGGCGACGACGTCGGCGACGTCGTCCGGTCCGACCTCCTCCTTGAGCATCACGTCGCCGTCGGCGGCGGCACCGGAGGCTTCCGCGGCGGCCTGGAGTTGCTTCTCCAGCTGAGGGATTCGGCCGTACCGCAGCTCGGCGGCCTTGCCGAGGTCGCCGTCGCGTTCGGCTCGTTCCTCCTCACCACGCAGGGCTTCGAGCTGTTCCTTGATCTGGCGGACGGAGTCGATCGCGGCCTTCTCGTTCTGCCAGCGGGTGGTGAGCTGGTTGAGGCGTTCGCGTTCGTCTGCGAGTTCGCTGCGCAGCTTCTCGAGCCGCTCCTTCGAGGCCTCGTCGGTTTCCTTCTGCAACGCCATCTCCTCGATTTCGAGGCGACGGACGATGCGTTCGACCGTGTCGATCTCCTCGGGACGCGAGTCGATCTCCATCCGTAGCCGGGACGCGGCCTCGTCGACGAGGTCGATGGCCTTGTCCGGCAGGAACCGGGAGGTGATGTACCGGTCCGAGAGGGTCGCGGCGGCGACGAGCGCGGAGTCGGTGATGCGCACGCCGTGGTGCACCTCGTACCGCTCCTTGAGCCCGCGCAGGATGCCGATGGTGTCCTCGACACTCGGTTCGCCGACGAGCACCTGCTGGAATCGACGTTCGAGGGCGGCGTCCTTCTCGATGTACTTGCGATATTCCTCGAGGGTGGTCGCGCCGACGAGCCGCAGCTCACCGCGGGCCAGCATCGGCTTGATCATGTTGCCGGCGTCCATCGCGGATTCACCGGTGGCGCCCGCGCCGACGATGGTGTGCAGCTCGTCGATGAACGTGATGATCTGACCGGCGGACTGCTTGATCTCGTCGAGGACGGCCTTGAGGCGTTCCTCGAACTCGCCGCGGTACTTGGCGCCGGCGACCATCGACCCCAGGTCCAGGGCGATGACGGTCTTGCCGCGCAATGACTCGGGGACGTCGCCGGCGACGATGCGCTGCGCGAGCCCTTCGACGATGGCGGTCTTGCCGACGCCCGGCTCGCCGATGAGGACCGGGTTGTTCTTCGTGCGGCGCGAGAGCACCTGCACGACGCGCCGGATCTCGTTGTCGCGCCCGATGACCGGGTCGAGCTTGCCTTCGCGGGCACGGGCCGTGAGGTCCGTCGAGTACTTCTCCAGCGCCTGGTAGGTCGCTTCCGGGTCGGCGGTGGTGACGCGGCCGGTGCCGCGCACGGCGGTGAACGCCTCGCGCAGCGCGGCCGGGGTGGCACCGTGGCCGGCGAGGAGCTTGGCGACGTCCGAGTCGCCGCTCGCGAGCCCGACGAGGACGTGCTCGGTGGAGACGTATTCGTCGGAGAGCTCGGTCGCCAGATGCTGGGCAGCGGTCATCGCCGCGACGGCCTCGCGGCCGAGTTGCGGTGTGGTGGTCGCGCCACTGGCCTTGGGCAGCCGGTCGACGAGGTTCTCGGCCTCCCGCCGGACGACGAGGGGATCGACGCCGACGGCCTTGAGCAGCGGCGCGGCAATGCCGTCGGTCTGATCGAGCAGCGCCACCAGCAGGTGGGCAGGTCGGATCTCCGGGTTGCCCGCAGCGGACGCCGACTGGAGCGCAGCGGTCAGTGCAGCCTGGGTCTTCGTGGTCGGATTGAACGAGTCCACTACGGGCCCCTTCCATTCTTGAGTGTGTCCGTATCAATTCTTACGCCCGCAGTACCGTCCGCGGGAACTCGATGTGATCAACGGGTCCAAAGTTGAGTTTGTTCCACTCAAGTTTGGGAATTTCGGTGATCTGCGTCACCCTCCCGCTTCCAGTGTGCGCTATCCGCCGCGGTCGGACGTCACCTGTTGGTGGCGCGATTGATCAAGGAACGGCTACAGTGGCGGCCGACCAGCAGGAACAGCACGTGGGAGGGTGGCGTGGAGGCCTTCGCCATCGCCCGTGTCCAGCTCAGTTTCGCGTCGATCGTCGCCACCCCCACCGGCCCCGAACGGTTCGCGTCCGCGTTCTATACCGCACTGTGGGCGGACAACCCGTCCCTGCGCGAGCTGTTCCCGGCGGGCATGGAATCGATGCGGCACCGGTTCGCGACCGCGGTCGGGTGGGCCGTCAACCGACTCGGCGATTTCGCCGTCGTCGAGGCGTTCCTCTCTCAGCTCGCCCGTGACCACCGCAAGTACGGGGTGCGACCCGAGCACTTCCGGGCGGCCGGGGCGGCGATGCTCGTCGCGGTCCGCGAGTGCACACCGCTCATCCTGTGGACGGCCGCCCTCGAACACACCTGGCGCGAGATCATCAGCCGGCTCGTCGCCGCCATGGCCATCGCGTCCGCGGAGGACGACCTGCCCGCCGTGTGGGGCGCGACCGTCGTCGGCCACGAACGGGTGATGCCGGACCTGGCGATCATCCGGCTCGAGACCGACTCCCCCATCCCGTACCACGCGGGTCAGTACATGAGCGTGCAGACCCCGCACCGCCCGCAGATGTGGCGGTACCTGTCCGCGGCGATCCCGCCGAATCCCCAGGGACAGATCGAGTTCCACGTCCGGCGCGTGTCCAGCGGCTGGGTGAGCCCGGCCCTCGTCGGCGAGACCGCGGTCGGCGACCGGTGGGTCATCGGCCCGCCGCTGGGCGGTCTGCACGTCGACCGTGCGCGCGGCGACGTGCTGATGATCGCCTCCGGCACCGGCCTGGCCCCGCTGCGCGCGCAGCTCATGGAAATGGCGATGCGCGGGGACAATCCGCGCGTCCACCTGTTCTACGGCGGCAAGTACCCGTGCGACCTCTACGACATCGAGACGCTGTGGCACCTGGCGATGACCAACCCCTGGCTCACCGTCGTCCCAGTGGTCGAGGAGAAGGAAAACCCTTGGTGGCACCCGGTTCCCGTGCTGGAACCGCCGACCGGTCTGCACCGCACGATGTACGGCAAGCTCGGTAAGGTCGTGGCCCAGTTCGGGTCGTGGGCGGACCGGCAGATCCAGATCGCCGGCTCCCCCTCGATGATCAAGACGACGCTGTACGCCCTGTCCGCGGCCGGAACACCGCGCCAGAACATCAGTTTCGATCCGCTGTAGTGCGGCTGACGCCGCCCGTGTGCCTTTGTGGCGGTTGGCGCCGCCACATGTGCACACCGCGGGGTTATCCCCACCCGCCCTGTTCATCC
>NZ_JADZGH010000206.1:48615-53194 GCF_015865005.1 Rhodococcus sp. CX | reverse complement strand
TCGCCCGGCGATCCTCGCCGCCGCCTTGGCGTTCTGCGGCGACGTCGCGGTCCTCAGCCATCGCACGGCCGCCGAGGAGTGGGGGTTGCTGCCGATCGACCCGCTCGCACCCGTGCACGTCACCGTCCCGTTCGGTCTGTCTACGAGGGGTCAGCCCGCGACCTTCGCGACCGCGCAACCCCGCGACGTCCGACTGCCGCACTACGGGGAGATGCTGCATCCCGGCGTGATCGTCCACCGCAGCCGCGCGCATCCGTACATTGCGGTGCCGACGATGCCGCCGCGCACAAGTACAGCCGATACCGCCATCGATCTGGCGACGGCCGAACCCACTGTGCAGGACGGTTACAGCGCCTTGGTGCGCATCGTGACGAACGGGCGGATTCCCCTGTCGGAGGTGCGACGTCGCATGCACGAGCGCAAGCCGTATCGCTACCGCAGGACACTCGAGGATGCCGCCGGGTTGCTCGCCTCGGGCGTCCAGTCGATGCTCGAGTTCCGGTACGCCACCGACGTCGAGCGCCGCCACGGTCTGCCGTCGGCGGACCGTCAGACCCCGGTGGTCGTCGACGGGCGAACTCTGTACGAGGACTGCACGTACGACACCCACGGAGCCGCGTTGACGGTCCGGCTCGACGGGCGCCGGTTCCACGCGATGGCGGAGGTCGCCTTCCGCGACCGTCGCCGGGACAACGCCGCCGAACTGGTCGGCCGGTCCCGATTGGTCTACGGCTACGACGAAGTCGTCCGCGACCCGTGCGGCGTGGCGGCCGAGGTCGAAGCGGTCCTCGTCCGCCTCGGGTGGCGACGTCGCTCACCGTCCGAGTGCAGCTGCGCTGCCGATGTGCCTTTCTGGCGGCCCTGACCGCCACAAAGGCACACCGGCGGCGCCAGCCGCACTTACCGGTAGGACGCGCGCAGCGTCTTCTTGTCCAGCTTCCCCAGCGGAGTCAGGGGCAGAGAGTCGAGGAAGTCGACGGACTTGGGCGCGTGCACCGAACCCTTTGCCGCGCGCACGCTCTCGATCAATTCCTCAGCCGTGACCGTCTGCCCGTCCCGCAGCACGACGCAGGCCTTCACGGCCTCGCCCCATTTGACGTCCGGCACCCCGACCACCGCGACCGACGCGACCGCGGGATGGGACGAGATGACGTCCTCGATCTCCCGGGGGAAGACGTTGAAACCGCCGGTGACGATCATGTCCTTCTTGCGGTCGACGATGGTGAGGAACCCGTCCTTGTCGGCACGGGCCACGTCGCCGGTGTGCAGCCAGCCGCCGCGTAGCGCCTCGGCGGTCTCGGCGGGCTTGTTCAGGTAGCCCTTCATCACCAGGGGGCCGCGCACGCAGATCTCGCCGAGCTCGCCGCGCGGCACCTCGTTGAGGTCGTCGTCGAGCAGGCGCACGTCGAGCCACGGCACGGGCCGGCCGCAGGTCGCGAGGCGCTCGGGGTCGTCGGCGATGTGCTCGCTCTTGCGGAGCACCGAGATGGTCATGCCGCACTCGGACTGCCCGTAGAACTGGAAGAACACCTGGCCGAGCCGCTCGATGCCCTCACGCAGCCGCGCCGGCGACATCGCCGAGGCGCCGTAGAACAGCGTCTGCAGGCTCGACAGGTCGCGCTTGTCGAAGTCGGGGTGGTCGAGCAGCATGTAGATCATCGTCGGCACGAGCATCGTGGCGTTGATGCGATGCTTCTCGATGGTTTCCAGCACCAGGGCCGGGTCGAAGTACGGCAGGACGTACAGCGACCCGCCGCGCAGCAGGGTGGGGACGAAGAACGCGGCGCCCGCGTGCGAGAGCGGCGTGCAGATCAGGAACCGGGGTTCCTCGGGCCACTCCCATTCGGCCATCTGGATCTGGGTCAGCGCGACACCGGACCGGAACGCCCCCATCACGCCCTTCGGCTTGCCGGTGGTGCCGCCGGTGTAGACGATGCTCGAGGTGTCCTCGGCGTCCACCGGCGCGGCGACGAGGCGCTGCGGCGTGAACGTCGCAGCGAGCGCCAGGATGTCGGTGCCGACCTCCGACGGACCGAGCGAGAACACGTTCTTCAAAGTGGGGATCTGCGCCTTCAGTTCGGCGGCCCGTTCCTCGAAGTGGTTGGGATCGAAGATGAGGGTTTCGATCGCCGCATCTTCGACGATGTACAGGTGATCCGACAGCGATCCCATCGGGTTCAGGGCACTGTTGCGGCAGCCGGCGATCATCGTCGCGCCCATGGAGATGAGCACCTCGGGACGGTTCTTCGACAGCATGGCCACCGACGAGCCCTGCCCGACGCCGACGGACGCGAGCGCCTGACCGAACCGGCTTATCTCGTCGCGCATTTCACCGCCGGTGAGCACCACGTCGCCGAGGTACAGCGCGGGCTTGTCGGCGCTTCGGTCGAGGGCGGTGATCAGCAGGTCCGCGGTGAACACGGGCCGGTGCAGGTCGGCGTACTCCTCGGTCATGGTCGTCCTTCCGCTCGTGGTGACGGCGTGGGGTGACGGCCGCTCCGCCGGTGTGGGCTCCGTCACCTGCTGTCCGTCACGATAACCGCCGGACGCCGAAAACTGAAACATGTTGCATTTCGATGCCCGCGGGCACCGGGGATGTCACCCGCTCGACGCGGCCGCGAAGGAACCGTCGGACGCCACCGGATCACCGAGCCGCGGCACGTAGTGCGACCATGCAAGCCGCGCCACCAGGTCGCGCCGGCTGTGCATCCCGGTCTTGGCGAAGATGCTCTTGAGATGGTCCTGCACGGTGTACGGGCTGATGAACAGCGCTCGCCCGATCTCCTCACGGGTGCGTCCGGCCAGCACCTGACGCACCACGTCGGTTTCCCGCGCCGACAGGCCGTGAGCCGCGGCGATGAACGTGACGACCTCGGGCAGGTGCGCTCGCTCGATGTTGACCACCACCCCGGGCGACCCGGTCCCGTCCGCGGTCCCCACGGCCCGCAACACGACCCATTCGCCGTCAAGAGTCCGCGCCCGCACCACGACCGGCCCGCCGCCGGAGGAACGAACCCGCATCGCGATGAAGCGCACCAGTAGTTCCCCCGCCGGCCGGGCGGATGCCGTCCAGCCGAGCCGGTCGAAATAGTCACGCGCCGCCGGTGTCGTCATCGCCACTTCGTCGTGGTCGTCCACAATCACGACCGCAGGACCGTCATCCGAGTCCGAATTCGTGTACGCGGCCTGGCGGAGCAGGCTCGTCCGAAGACCGTCACCGATGTCGCGGAGGACCGCGGCGAGGATACCGATCTCGGCCTCGGTGAACGCGGCCATCTCGGACCTCGACAATTCGGCTACACCCCAACACGTTCCGTCCCGGCTGCGGAGCAGCATGCGCACATCGTCGTCGACCCCGATCGGTTCGAGGAATTCGCGGTAGGGCCGGGAAGTCCTGAATCGTCCACCGGTCACCTGCCGCACACTGCAGATTCCACCCGGTCGGCGAAACAACTCGTCGAAACTGAAGGTGTCCGGGTCCGGTCCGTATTCGAGTTCGGCGCAGAGTTTTCCGGCATTGTCGTCGAAACCGATGTTCGTCGCCGCCGTCGGAACGCGGACCGCGGGATCCAGGAGGGCCACGACCCCGCCGTCGAACGGGACTTGTTCGCGAAGTGCATCGAGAATGTGTGTCCGAAAATCCGCGGAATCGGTCGCAGTCCGTGCCGCGCGGCGGACCGTCGACTTCAATCGGGCGGCAGAGCGCGCCGCGTCCATGGAGCCAGTATTCCCCACGAAAGTGGGATTGAGAACGGACATGGGAGATCGGAATCTGGAGACGGGGCCAGCCAGGAGGTAAGGACCGATGACTACCACGAAATCCACCCCGATGTCCGATGCCGATCTCGAGGTCATGTACCTCATCCACGACGCCTTCCGGCGCGACTCCGAACGCCTCGCCCGGGTCGCCGAGAAGGGTGTCCCCGAGGACCCGGCCACCCACGATGCGGTGCTGCTCGGCTGGCACGGCTTCAGCCGGGAACTGCATCAGCATCACATGATCGAGGACGAGTTCCTCTGGCCGCTGATGCGCACCCGGCTCGGCCAGGAGCCGGACGCCCTCGAAGTGCTCGATGCGATGGAAGCCGAACACTCACTCATCGATCCGACGCTCGCGGCCGTCGAGGACGCGTTCGACGACCGCGAGCACGGACCCGACGTCCTTGCGGAACGTCTGGACGCGATAGTGCACCTGCTGCGGTCCCATCTCGCCCACGAGGAACGCGACGCGCTGCCCCTTGTCGCCGGCGCCCTCACGTCCGAGGAATGGCATCAGATCTCCAAGGACGCGCTGCGCAAGATGTCCCTCTCCGATGTCGCGGCGACGACGCCGTACCTGTTCGAGGGAGCACCGGAGGACCGGATCCGCCTGGTGTTCAGCGAGTTGCCGCTGCCCTTGCGCCTCCTCCACCGGTTCTGGTGGGAACCGCGGTACCGCCACGCCCGCAGATGGGAATAGGCGCACGCACGGCACCCACCCGGAACGAAAGGAGGGCGGACGTCACCCGCTCGCCGTGGCCGCGAAGGACCCGTCGGGAGCCAGCGGCTCGCCCATCCGCGGCAGGATGTGCGACCAGGC
>NZ_JADZGH010000206.1:32449-48605 GCF_015865005.1 Rhodococcus sp. CX | reverse complement strand
CGGCTGTGCACCCCGGTCTTGGCGTAGATGCTCTTGAGGTGGTCCTGCACCGTGTACGGGCTGATGAACAGGGCCCGCGCGATCTGCTCGCGGGTGCGCCCGGCCAGCACCTGACGCACCACCTCGGTTTCCCGCGCCGACAGGCCGTGAGCCGCGGCGATGAACGTGACTACCTCGGGCAGGTGCGCTCGCTCGATGTTGACCACGACCCCGGACGGCCCGGTCCCGTCCGCGGTACCCACGGCCCGCAACACGACCCATTCGCCGTCGCGGGTCCGCGCCCGCACCACGACCGGACTGCCCCCGAGAGTCCGAACCCGCATCGCGAGGATGTACACCGGCAGTCCCCCCGGCCGATCGGGCTCCACCCAGCCGAGCCTCTCGAAATACCCGAGCGCGGCCGGTGTGGTCAGCGCCAGTTCGTTCTGGTCGTCCACAACCACGACCGCGGGACCGTCACCCGAATCCGAATTCGTGTACGCGGCCTGGCGGAGCAGGCTCGTCCTGAAACCGTCCCCGATGTCGCGGAGAACGCCGGCGAGCACCTCGATCTCCACGTCGGTGAACGCGGCCGTCTCCGTTCTCCCCAGATCTGCCATACCCCAACATGTTCCGTCCCGACCGCGGAACACCATGCGCACGTCGTCATCGACACCGAACGGTTCGAGCACCTCGCGATAGAGCCGGGTGGCCCGGTATCGCCCACCCTCCTGCTGCACGCTCCGAATTCCGCTCGGCCGGCGCAACATCGCGTCGTAGCCGAAGGCATCCGGATCGGGCCCGTATTCGAACTCGAAGGCGGTGTTCGCGGCGCGGAGCGGGTCGTCGAAACCGACATTCGTCCCCGACGTCGGAACCAGCACCGCGGGATCCACGGTCGCCACGCACCCACAGTCGAACGGGACCTGTTCGCGAAGTGCATCGAGAAGCTGAGTCCGAAAATCCGCGGAATCGGTCGCAGTCCGTACTGCGCGGCGGACCGTCGATTTCAACCGGGCGGCAGAGCGCGCCGCGTCCATGAAGCCCAGTATTCCCCACCAATGAGGGATTGAGAACGAGCACGGGTGGTCGGAATCTGGAGTCAGGGGCGAGTCAGGAGGTAGGAACCGATGCCCACCACGAAATCCACTCTGTTGTCCGAAGCGGACCTCGAGATGCTGTACCTCATCCACGATGCGTTCCGGCGCGACACCCAACGTCTGGCGCGGGTCGCCGAACACGGCGTCCCCGAGGATCCGGCGACCCACGACGCCGTGCTGCTCGGCTGGCACGGCTTCAGCCGGGCACTGCACCACCACCACTCGATCGAGGACGACATGTTCTGGCCGTTGATGCGGACCCGGCTCCAGGACGAACCCGAGGCTCTCGCTGTGCTCGACGCGATGGAAGCCGAACACGCACTCCTCGATCCGTCACTCGCGGCCGTCGAGGACGCGTTCGACGACCGTGAGCACGGACCCGACGTCCTGGCCGAGCGTCTCGACGCCGTGGTGCACACGCTGCGGTCCCATCTCGCGCACGAGGAGAAGGATGCCGTACCGCTGATGGCGCGCACCATCACGCACCGGGAACTGAAACGGCTCTCCAGGAACGCGGTGCATTCGCTGTCCCGTGCCGAGCTCGAGCAGACGACCCCGTTCATGTTCGAGGGCGCACCGGAGGACCGGGCTCGCCGGATGTTGCACGAGCTTCCGGTGCCGGTGCAACTCTGCCACCGGTTCTGGTGGGAACCGAAGTACCGCCGCACCCGCAGATGGGAATGAACACGCGCGGCCCCAACCGGCCACTCGGGGTCCCTCCACGACGCGGCCTCGAGGAGCCGTCGGCAAACGCCGCTCGCGTACGGGGACGTCGGCGACGAACAGCGCGGGTCGACGTGCTCAGAGTCTCGGATCCAGCACCACCTTGCAGACGCTGTCCGAGCGGCTGCCGTACATCTGATAGGCACGGTCACCCTCGGACAACGGCAACCGGTGGGAAACGACAGCCCCCGGATCAAGGCGCCCGTTCTCGGTGAGCGCCAGCAACGTCGGGAGCTCCGCCTGCACCGAACACAAGCCGATCGCGAAGTCCAATTCTTTGAGCTGGGCAATCTCCATCGGGAAGGTGAACCGGTTGTTCTGGCTGACGCCGATCACGCTGACCCGCCCACGGACCCGTACCGCGCGCAGCGCCAGATCTATCGTGGCGTCCGCGCCGACCGCCTCGATGACGGCGTCGACGCCCCGGCCACCCGTCGCGTCGCGGACTGCTCGGACCTGGCTCTTCCGGTCGTCACCCACGTCGATCGCACGGGCACCCATCGCCTCGGCCCGCGCACGGCGGTCCGGCACCGGATCGATCGCGAGGACCTGCCCGGCGCCCATCGCGATGGCGGACTGGACCGACATCAACCCGACCGGCCCAGCCCGATCACCAACACCGAGTCGCCGGGCACGATCCGGGCCCGCCGACAGCCGTACCATGCGGTCGGTGCGTTGTCGGTCAGCACCAGGGCGGCCTCGTCGCCGACCGAGTCCGGGATCGTCGCCAGATTCACGTCGGCGTTCGGCACTCGCAGGTACTCGGCCTGGGTGCCGGCCAGCGCGTGGCCGAGCCCGTAGCAGCTCGACTGCCAGGACTTACCGGCTTTGAAGGTGCAGGTCGACACTCGACCGGCCGCGCACTCGGAGCACGTCGTGCAGCCCACCGACGCCGTGGCCAACACTCGGTCGCCGGGCGCGAATCCGATGACACCGGCACCCACCTCCCTCACGATTCCGACGGCCTCGTGCCCGACGATGAAACCGATGTCGTCGGTGAATCCGTGACCGCCCCAGATGTGCAGATCGCTGCCGCAGATGCCGGCCAACGTCACCTCCACGATCGCGTCGAGGTCCCCGGACAGCACCGGCGATGGGACTTCGGCACAGGCCACGTCCCTCGGCCCGCGGTAGGTCAGAGCCTTCATCGCGTCTTCTCCCTTGTCACCACGTCGTACTTCTTCCACCTCGAGGGAGGCACTCCGCCCCATGAGCGGAGTGCCTCCCGAAAACCGATGCCGCTCAGCCCTATCGGTTGCGCCGAGCTCGGACAACAGGTTCGCGCCGGATACGCGATCATCGGCTGGTACGCATTTCGGGTCAGGCCCAGCTGCGTATCGCCGCGTCGAGGTCGAGTCGGCCGGCAGGTACCGGCGTAGCCGGGTCGGTCCGCGAGAACCGCGGCGCCGGCCGCGGCTGATCGACGCCACCGATGTTCTCGAAGATCCCGCGCCCCGACATGTGCGGGTCCGCAAGCGCCTCGTCGTAGCTGAGCACCGGCGTCACACACGCGTCGGAGCCCGTGAACACCTCGGCCCACTCGTCCCGGGTACGGGACTTGAACGCCGACGTCAATGCCGCTCTCAGCGTGGGCCAGCGTGCGCGGTCCCACTGAGCCGGCAATTCACCGATCTCCAGACCGAGACCACGGACCATCTCCGCGAAGAACTGCGGTTCCAGGCAGCCGACGGCGACATGCCGGCCGTCTGCACACGTGTAGGTGTCGTAGAACGGTGTGGACCCGTCGAGGAAGTTCGCCCCCCGGCCCGCCGCCCATGCTCCCGCTCCCCGCAACGACCACAGAAGCTGGGCGAGCACACTGGTCCCGTCGACGATCGCACCATCGACGACCTGCCCGCGCCCCGAACGTTCGCGCTCCCAGAGCGCCGCCAGAACGCCGACGATCAAGAACATCGAGCCGCCGCCGAAGTCGCCCACCAGGTTCAGCGGTGGAACCGGCTTGCCGTCCGCCACACCGATGTTGTCGAGTACTCCGGTCAGCGAGATGTAGTTGATGTCATGGCCGGCCGAGTTCGACAGCGGGCCGTCCTGACCCCAGCCGGTCATCCGGGCATAGATCAGCCGCGGGTTGAGTTCCAGGCAGGGATCGGGTCCGAGGCCGAGACGCTCGGTGACACCCGGGCGGAAGCCCTCGACGAGTATGTCGGCGCGGCCGATGAGGTCGCGGACACCGGTGAGATCGTTGGCATCCTTGAGGTTGACGCGCACTATTTTTCGGCCTCGTAGAGTGGTGTCTTCGTCGCTCGACACTCCCGGGATCAGTTCCGGCGCCGAATGGCGCTCGACGCGGATCACCTCGGCACCCAGGTCGGCCAGCAGCATGCACGCGTGCGGCCCGGGGCCGATACCGGCCAACTCGACCACTCGGAGCCCGGCGAGCGGCCCGGTCGACCGCGTGGGATTCGAATTCGATGTGTTCATGGTGTTTCGTCCCGGTCACAGGGACCGTGCGACGATCTCCTTCATGATCTCGTTGGTGCCGCCGTAGATCTTCTGAATCCGGGCGTCGGCATACATACGTCCGATGGGGTACTCACGCATGTATCCGTAGCCCCCGAAGAGCTGGAGACATCTGTCGACGACATCGCATTGCTGCTCGGTGAGCCAGTACTTCGCCATCGCGGCGGTCGTGGCGTCGAGTTCTCCGGCCAGGTGCCGTTGGATGCACTGGTCGACGAACACCCGGGCCACATGCGTCACGGATGCGCACTCGGCAAGCTCGAACCTGGTGTTCTGGAAGTCGAAGACCGCCTGCCCGAATGCTTTACGTGACTTCGTGTAGTCCACGGTTGCCGCGACAGCGGCTTCCATCGCGCCGACAGCGGAGATCCCGAGATTGAGACGCTCCTGGGCGAGTTGAGTCTTCAGCTGGGAGAAGCCCTGCCCCTCCGGACCGAGCAGGTTCGCGACCGGAACCCGGACGTCTTCGAAGAAGAGTTCGGAGGTGTCGGCGCCCTTGCACCCGACCTTGTCGAGGATCCGGCCACGCACGAAGCCTGGGCTGTTGTCGGTTTCGACCACCAGGAGGGAGATTCCGCGGCCCCCGGCCTCGGGATCCGTCTTGACCGCGACGACGAGCAGATCGGCGGTGCCACCGTTGGAGATGAAGGTCTTGGCGCCGTTGACGATGAAGTGGTCACCGTCGCGGACCGCCCGGGTCTGGATCGCCTGCAGGTCCGAGCCGGTTCCCGGCTCCGTCATCACGATTGCCCCGATGCGCTCACCCCTCGCCATCGACGGCAACCATCGACGGCGCTGCTCCTCGGTTCCGTAAGCGTAGATGTAGTGGGCGACGATCGCCGAGTGCACGAGAATGCCGAATGTCGTATCACCCGAACGTGCCTGGGCCTCGATGATCGCAGCTTCATGGGCATAGTTGCCCCCGCCGCCGCCGTACTCCTCCGGGATGGAGCAGCACAGCAGCCCGAGGTCACCGGCCTTGCGCCAAACCTCACGATCGACGTACTGCTGGCTTTCCCACTTCTCCCGGTGCGGCACCACCTCGGTGGTGAAGAACTTCGTGGCGAGTTCACCGAGGGCGTCGACCTCGGGGTCACGCCACGGCGAAACGTACTGCGCTGTAGCCATGTCTCAGCCCTCGAACCCGCCGCCGGTGATGATCAACTGCCCGCTGATGTAGTCGGATTCCGGATAGGTCAGCATCACGACCGAACCGGCAGCTTCCTCCGGTGTGCCGGGCCGGCCGAGAGGAATCATCTGCTTCGCGGCCGCGAGCAGTTGCGGGTTGACCCCGACCTTGATCTGGCGGCCTTCCACGTCGATGGTCGAGTCACCGTCGGCGGGTGCCATGGTCAGCCGGGTTTCGATGAACCCGAACGCCACCGCGTTGACGTTGACGTTGTAGCGTCCCCACTCCTTGGCCAGGGTCTTGGTCATGCCGACGATGCCGGCTTTCGCCGAGGAATAGCTGGCTTGACCGGCATTGCCGAAAATGCCTGCCACGGAGGAGATGTTGACGACCTTGCGATGCACCTGGAGTCCTGCGTCGCGCTCGGTCTTGACGGCCTTGCTGATCACCGGCTGGGCGGCGCGGAGGATACGGAAGGGCGCCTTGAGGTGGACGTCGAGAATTGCGTCCCACTGCTCGTCGGTCATCTTCTGGATGACGCTGTCCCAGGTGTATCCGGCATTGTTGACGATGATGTCGAGGCCGCCGAAGTTCTGCGTGGCGGTGCCAACGAATCGATCTGCGAATTCCGGATCCGTGACGCTGCCTGCGCAGGCGACGGCCGCGCCACCCGCGCCGGTGATCTCGTCGACCACCTCGGTGGCCGGCACCGTATCGAGGTCGTTGACAACGACGTTGGCTCCTTCCGCTGCCAGCTGGAGGGCGATGGACCGGCCGATGCCGCGACCCGCGCCGGTGACGATCGCTGTCTTACCGTTGAGCTTTCCCATGATTGTTCGTCCTTACTGGGTGTCGTGAGAAGGTGGGTTCCGGTTCAGTCGAGCGCGACGGTTGCCTCGCCGACCAGGGTGGTCGTGCCGTCGGCCAGGGAAACCTGAAGATCGAGCGTGGCGAGTCGTTCGCCGTCGACGTCGGCGACCGAGGCCACCGTCGCGGTGCAGGTGGGCTGCCCGTGCACGGGTGTGATCGAGGCGAAACGTACCTTGTACGACCGGATCCGTTCCTGCGGAACCAGGTCGGTGAGCAATCGGGCGAGGTACGCCATCGAGAGCATTCCGTGAGAGAACACATCGTCCAGGCCGGCGGACCGGGCCACGTCGAGGTCGATGTGAATCGGGTTGTGGTCACCGGAAGCGCCGGCGAACAGCGCCAGTGTGGTCCGCGAGATCGGAGGGATCTCCAGGGCGGGAAGGGTGGCTCCGGCCACCAGGGTGTCGATGCTCATCGGTTGCTCTCCTCGCCGGCCACTGCGGCCGGATCCGGGTGTTGGACGACGAGGACGCTGCGCATCTCCGCAACAATCGCGTCGTGCTGGTTGGTGACGACGGAGTCCTGCACGAGGAACTCGAGTCGGCCGCCACGCTTGTCGTAGATGTCGCTCACCGTGCTCACCACTGTCAGGTCGTCCCCCGCGTGGGCCACCTGCCGGTAGGAGAACTGCTGTTCGCCGTGGAGTACGAAGCGCAGGTCCACGCCGAGGCGGTCGAGGAATCCGGCGGAGTCCGGGTCCTCCATGCCGATCCCGAACAGGAAGGTCGGTGGGACCGGAAGGTCCGGGTGCCCGGCCTTCTTCGCCGCCTCGAGATCGGTGTAGATCGGGTCCCGCTGGCCTGTGGCGACCGCGAAGTCGCGCAGTCGGCTCCGGGTCATCAGCAACGACGCCCGGCCGGTTTCCTGACCGATGATGCTGCGATCGATGGCCATCAGATCGCCGCCTTCCGGTAGAGCGAGACCACGACGGCGCCACCGAGTCCGATGTTGTGCTGCAGCGCGAGCTGCGCATCGGGGACCTGACGATTGCCGGCGATACCCCGCAGCTGCCAGGTGAGCTCGCTGCACTGCGCGAGGCCGGTGGCGCCGAGCGGGTGACCCTTCGAGATCAGGCCACCGGACGGATTGACCACCCAGCGACCTCCGTAGGTCGTGTCGCCCTTCTCGATCAGCTTGTGACCCTCGCCGATGTCGCAGAGACCGAGCGCCTCGTAGGTGAGCAACTCGTTTGCGGAGAAGCAGTCGTGCAGCTCGATGACATCGACCTCCTCGGCCGATCGGCCGGACTGCTCGAAGACCATCTCGGCGGCCTTGCGACTCATGTCGAAACCGACGGCAGAGATAGCGCTCCCACCGAGCGATTCCGGAAGGTCGGTGACCATCGCCTGGCCCACGATCTCGACGGCCTGCTCGGTCAGCCCGTTCTCGCGCACGAAATCCTCGCTCGCGAGGACCACGGCGCCGGAGCCGTCCGAGGTCGGCGAGCACTGCAGCTTGGTGAGCGGCCCGTAGATCGAACGCGAATCGAGAATCTCCTGCAGCGTGTACTCGTCCTGGAACTGGGCGTAGGGATTGTCGACCGAGTGCCGGTGGTTCTTCTCCCCCACCATCGCGAAATGCTCGGGCGTGGAACCGTACAGCTCCATGTGTTCGAGTCCCGCAGCACCGAACATGTACGGGGCGAACGGCTCCTGCGGCTGGTACTTGCGGGCGAGCACCTCCAGGTGCTTGTCCAGCGCACCCGCCCGGTCGGTGTAGGAAGCGCTGAGCGAGCCGCGCTGCATCTTCTCGAACCCGAGAGCGAGCACACAGTCCGCGCGACCGCCCCGGATGGCTTCGGCCCCGAGATAGAGTGCGGTCGAACCCGTCGAGCAGTTGTTGTTGACGTTGACGACCGGCACCCCGGACAGCCCCAGTTCGTACACCGCGCGCTGTCCCGAGCACGAGTCGCCGTACACGTAGCCCACGTACGCCTGCTGGATCCGGTCGTACGAGACGCCGGCGTCGGACAGTGCCGCACTCCCCGCTTCCCGCGCCATGTCGGGGTAGTCCCACCCTTCGCGTGCGCCGGGCTTCACGAACTTCGTCATCCCGACACCGACCACGAATACTCGGCGATTCATCTTGCTCTCCTTCATTAAGTGAATCTCTAATAAGTAGAGTGACACAGGCACGCGTTGACCGCAAGAGTAAAAGAGTCCAGTATGTAGCCGATAGAGACGGTCGCTCAGTGAGATTCTGCGCGATCTTGTGAATCTGAATTCAAGTACGAAAGCAGACAGGAGAAATGAGCATGCTGACAGGGAAGACCGTCGTGGTCACAGGCGGAAGTCGTGGCCTCGGCCGGGCGATGGTGCACGGTTTCGCGGAGCGAGGCGCATCGGTGGTCATCGCGAGCCGGAAGTTCGAGAGCTGCAAGGCTCTTGCCGAGCAGGTCGAGGATCGCTACTCCGTTCGCGCACTGCCGCTCGCGTGCAATGTGAGCGACTGGGACGAGTGCACGGCGCTGATCGAGAAGACCCTCGGTGAGTTCGGCGGTATCGACGTACTGATCAACAACGCGGGCTTGTCTCCGCTTTACCCCAGCCTCGATCAGGTTTCGGAAGCCCTGTTCGACAAGGTGATCGCCGTCAACCTGCGGGCGCCGTTCCGTCTGGCTGCACTGGCCGGGACACACATGATGGAGCAGGGTGGCGGTTCGATCATCAATATCGGATCCATCGAGGCGATCCGTCCCGGACCGGACGCCCTCCCCTACGCGGCGGCAAAGGCCGGTCTGCACACGCTGACAGAGGGATTCGCCCAGGCTCTCGGCCCCACCGTTCGGGTCAACACGATCCAGTGCGGCCCGTTCCTCACCGACATCTCCGAGAATTGGACGCCGGGGGTTCGCGAGAACCTCGAGAGCAGCCTCGCACTCGCGCGATGCGGACGGCCCGAAGAGGTGGTGGACGCCGCGCTGTTCTTCGCGACCGGCGCATCGTCGTTCTGTACCGGTTCGGTTCTGCGAGTCGACGGCGGAATGCCCTAGAAGCAGCTACCGCGATCGCCCCGGACAAACGCCCCGGCACCCGTGCACGCGCACGGGCGCCGGGGTTGTTCGACTTCCGGGATCACCTGATCAATCGATGCGCACGCTCGAAGAGTTGCAATGTGCGCGTGTGCATCTCGACCCCGAGTTCCGGCGTCGCCATGCCGGCGAGCGAACGGACGTACGTCCCCTCGAGCACGATGCCGAGTTTGAAGCATGCCAGCACGCGATACCAGTCCAGATGTTCCAGCGACCGCGTGCCCGACGCGGCGTAACGGGCGATCAGTTCGTCCGGTGTGGCGATACCACCCGCTCCGGCGAGGCGGCTGCCCATGAGATCCGTTCTTGCCCCCGCATCGGCCCAGACCGCCAGCAGCCATCCGAGGTCGAGCAGCGGGTCGCCGATCGTGCACATCTCCCAGTCGACGATCGCGACGACCTTCGAGCTGTCCGGCGCGAACATGAGGTTGCCCAGATGGAAGTCACCGTGCATCAGCCCAGGGTCCGCTGCTGGGGGTCGGTGGCAATCGAGCCATTCGGCGATTGTGTCGACACCGGGTATTTCGTTGCCGGAGTACCCCATTCGTCGGTAGCTGTCGAGCTGATCGAGCCACCTGCGCACCTGTCGCTCCAGGAAACCGTCGGGACGTCCAATTCCGCCGAGTCCGATCTCGTCCGGATCCACCGCATCCAGCGTGAGCAGCGCGTCGACAACCGACAATCCCATCCGATGACGTATGTCGGCCGATGCCTGCTGATCGGGCGACAGAGCGACCATCGCGTTGATGCCGTCAACGGGCTCCATGAGGAAGAAGACCGAGTCTCCCAGCACCTCCGGTGTCTCGCATCCGCCGAGCAGTCGGGGATGCGGCACACCGGTGTCGCCGAGGGCACGCAGTACCGTCATCTCACGGCGCAGCGCGTCGTCGGATTCGGGGCGCGGATGCCGCGGTCCGCGGCGCAAGACGTATCCGATTCCGTCACGCTCGAATCGGTACATCAGATTCTGGGTCCCCCCACCCACCGGCCGGACGTGCGAGACCGGTCCGCTTCCCAAGCCGGCCGAGTCCATCCACCGTTCCACGGCGGGAAGATCGAGACCGATCACGTCCGGTCCCCTTCGAGACGTGCCGGTCATCGCTGGTGGACCAGGTGCGCGGCGACCCCCTGCGGTGTCGGTGTCGTGACGGAGGCGAATCGCTTCAGCTCGGTGCGTGCCACGGCACGACGATGAACCTCGTCCGGACCGTCCGCCACGCGCACGATCTTGGCCTCGGCGTACATCCGCGCCAGCGGGAAGTCCGGTCCGAGACCGGCGGCGCCGTGTGCCTGCATGGCGCGTTCGATCACTCGGTAGGCGACGTTGGGGACGGCAACCTTGATCCCCGATATCTGGCTCGCGGCTCCGGTGTTGCCGACCGTGTCCATGAGGTGCGCCGTGTACAGCGTGTAGAGCCGTGCCTGGTCGATCTCGATCCGGGAATCCGCTATCCACTCGCGGACCACTCCCTGATCGACGAGCGTGGTGCCGAAGGTGGCTCTCTTGTTCACCCTGTCGATCATCGACTCGAGGGCGCGCTCGGCAGCACCGATCATCCTCATGCAGTGATGGATACGGCCGGGACCGAGACGCGCCTGGGACATGGCGAAACCCGCGCCCACCTCGCCGAGCATGTTGGTCACCGGAACCCGGACGTCCGTGAAGGTGATCTCGGCGTGCGACTCGAACGTGTGGTAGCCGAGGACGGAAAGATCCCGTTCGATGGTGACGCCCGGGGTGTCCTTCGGAACGAGCACCATGCTGTGCCGGCGGTGCCTGGGCGCGTCGGGTGCGGCATCGGTGATGCCCATGACGATGAAGAGCTCGCATCGAGGGCGCGCAGCACCCGAGATCCACCACTTGCGCCCGTTGAGCACCCACTCGTCACCTTCTCGAACGATGGACAGCTCGATGTTGCTCGCATCCGACGACGCGACCCGAGGCTCGGTCATCGCGTAAGCGGATCGGATTTCACCGTCCATCAGGGGGCGCAGCCACCGGGCCTTCTGCTCGGGTGTCCCGAAGAGCGAAAGCAGTTCCATGTTTCCGGTGTCGGGTGCCGAACAGTTCATCGCCTCGGGGCCGAGGGGAAGGCTCCGGCCGCTCAATTCGGCCAACGGTGCGTAGTCCAGATTGGTCATGGGCTCGTGTCCGGCCTCCGGGTGTGGCAGGAAGAGGTTCCACAATCCTCGGTCGCGAGCAACCTTCTTGAGGTCCTCGAGAACGGGCGGGTTTGCGCGCTGCCCGTTCTGATCACGCAACTGCTCCTCGAACACGTTCTCCGCGGGATAGAGATGATTCTCGAGGAAGTCGATCATCTTCTCACGCAAGTGAATTGCTCGTGGACTCGAGTCGAACATCATCGGCGCCTTTCGGTGGATGCGGTGGGCCGCCGGTACTGCTCCCTGAGCCGGCGCTTGAACAGTTTTCCGCTGTCGTCACGTGGCAGGTCGTCGTCGAACACGACCACCCGGGGAACCTTGTAGCGAGCCAGGTGTGTTGCGACGAAGTCCCGGACGGCGTCGGCCGTGGCCTCGGCGCCCGGCAGGAGTTCGATGTGGGCGGCGAGGGACTCACCGAACTCGTCGTCGGGAATGCCGAACACCGCGACGTCGGCCACTCCGTCCATGCGCATGAGACAGGCTTCGATCTCGGCCGGATAGATGTTGACGCCGCCGGAGATGACCATGTCGCTGACCCGATCGGTCAGGTACAGGTACCCGTCGTCGTCCACATATCCGATGTCGCCGACGGTGATGTAACCGTCCTGCTCGATCTCGCGTCGCTTGGCATCGTTCCCGATGTAGGTGAAGTCGGGCCACCCCTCGACACTCCTGCCGTAGATGACTCCGGGTGTCCCGGCGGGAAGCCGCTCGCCCGTGAACATGTCCAGGATGCGGACATCGGAGCCGAAGCGAGGCTTGCCGACCGTTCCCGGGTGAGCAAGCGCCTCGGCACTGTCACACATGACGAACGACCCGACCTCGGATCCACCGTAGTATTCGCGCACGATGGGTCCGAACCAGTCGATGATCGCCTTCTTCGTCTCGGGGGCACAGGGCGCCGCGGCGTGCACGATCACCTGCAGCGAACTCACATCGAACGACTTCCGCACCTCCGTCGGCAGCCGTAGCAGGCGGGTGAACATGGTCGGCACCATCTGGACGGACTCGATTCGGCGACTTTCGACGAGACGCAGAAACTCGACAGGATCGAATTTGGGCATGATCGTGATGTCCATGTCGAGCGCCGCGGCGAACAGCGCATGGTTGTTCGGGGCCGCGTGGTACAGCGGCGCGGGCAGCAGCGTCTTCCCCCCGGGTCGCAGGCCGAGCAGGCCCATCGATGCTTTCAGCACCTTCGCCTGGTCTTCCACCGAAATGCGATTCCTGAGAACACCTTTCGGAAGGCCCGTGGTGCCCGAGGTGTAGATGACGCCCATCGGCGTCTGATCGGTGACCACCGAAATCGGCTCGTTGCTCGCAATGAGACCGTCGAGGGTGTCGTACCGCCCGGTGGTCCGGACGTCACCGAGCCCGTAGGCGTCGGCGACCTCCGCCGGCACCTCCGCCTCGATAACGACCACCCCCTCGAGCGCCTGGGCGACGACGGCATCGATCAGGTCGGAATGGGCGATCACAGCCTTCGCCCCACTGTCCCGCAACAGGTGTGCCAGGTCCGAACCCATCCAGTGCCAATTGACGGGGACCGGGACGGCGCCGATCGGTGCCGCCGCGAGAGTGGTCTCGAGGAACGCGATCTCGTTGCGCATCACGATGGCGAAGCGGTCTCCCGGCCCGACACCCGAGGCTCGCAACCCGGCGGCGAGACGCGCGGCCCTGGCTTTGACCTCCACCAGGGTTCGCGACCTGCCACCGGACCACACGCGGGGCTCCCCGAACCCGCCCGCCTCGAGGGAATCAGACCTGACTGTAGGTTTCCTGATCGCTTGATTTTTCATGCTCGGATCCGGTCTAGTCATAGACTAGACCTTAACTGAGATTCACTTATGTGTGAAGAGGGTCACGAGCGCGGCGGGCGCTCGCACATCCTCGGACTCACGCCTCCAGCACTGCCACCACAACCGCACTCGCGTCGGCCACGAAACCCTCTGTGGATGCGAGATGTCGCGCCGTCGTCAGGTCATCGGCCACCGACAGCGCGATATGAACCAGGTGTCGAGCATCTCGCTGGTCGAGCTCGGGTCGGACCGCTCGGACGAGCGCTACCCATTCGGCCACGTACTCGCGTTGATACGCGACACTCCGCTCCTCGATTTCCACTTCCCCCGTCAGCTGGTGCACCATCCGTGGCTGAGCC
Organism: Rhodococcus sp. CX; assembly: GCF_015865005.1. Classification (NCBI taxonomy): domain Bacteria; kingdom Bacillati; phylum Actinomycetota; class Actinomycetes; order Mycobacteriales; family Nocardiaceae; genus Rhodococcus; species Rhodococcus sp. CX. The sequence goes on along the minus strand of NZ_JADZGH010000206.1, from coordinate 34,971 downwards.
GCGAACCGGGACACATAGGCGTGGGCGAGAAGAGCCAGAGCCTCACGCGGATCGCTGGTTCGACTCAATGCCTGGTCGAGATCCAGCCACAAGGAGTGGGTGCCCCGCTCGAGCACTGCGCGGAGCACGGCAGCCTTGTTCTCGAAGTAGCCGTAGAGGTTCGGCCCCGTCACCTCGGCCGCACTGCCGATATCGTCCAGGGAAGTTTCCTGATAACCCTGCTCCGCGAACAGACGACTCGCAGCCAAGAGCAGCCGCTCCCGGCGCGACACCGGTGAAAGCCCCTTGCTCGCAAGGCTCGGACCGGCAGCCCCGATGTCGGCCATCCGCGCTCCCGCGACCGCACGCGCTGCGCGGATGAGTACCTCGACATGGGTCGAGGCGGGGATGCGCACCGACCGATAGCTCGGGCTCGCCATCACCGATTGGATCGCCCGCGCCAACAGCTCCGCCTGACCGGCCGTCAGCTGCGGCCGGTCTCGCCGCAGCAGACGCTCGTATCCTTCTGCAGACCTGCGCAGCCGTTCCCGGAGGGACTCCCGCACCTCGGGGGGCAAGTGGCGGGTCTCGCGTGACCAGAGCACACCGAGGGGGCGAGCGACGGCGATCGATGCGGCTTCGGCGATCACCTCGTCGAGCGGGATGTCGCCGCTCGCCGGGAACTCGATGTCACCGAAACTGTCCTCGATCACGGCCTCGAGGAGAACCGCCTTGTTGGCGAAATGCCGGTAGAGCGCGCTCGGCCCGATTCCTACCCGGCTCGCGATCGCACCCATGGTGACGTTGTGGTAGCCCTGTTCGACGAACAGGTCCCGCGCATGCGCCAAGATCTGCTGCTTGCGGTCCTTCGGACGCCGTCTGACGCGATCTTCAACATTCTGCCCGGTCACCGAGGGGCCCTTTCTCCGAAGAAGTGAATCCGCATAAATGTATCGAGCACTCGCCATCGACGATCGGCTCGTCAGCGTATTTGCGGCGAGAACCAACCGCCGGTCGACGGCGACGAACGCACGCACGACACCCACCGGGACGACGCGCGGGCGGGCTATTACAGTCGGGGCAACACCGCGCACCCCGGGGGATACGACACAATGCAGCCTGCCTCGACCTCACCTGCCGAAACAGGCACGACGGTGACCGCGACCGTCGTCGAACACCATCGCCTTCGCAACAACCTCTCGGTCATCCGTCTCCAGTGCGACAACGAGGTCGTGCCGTTCCGCGCCGGCCAGTACGTCGACGTCACCGTCCCGCAGCGGCCCGGTCTGCCGCGACGCCTGTCACCCGCGCTGCCCCCGTCCCTGGACGGCAAACTCGAGTTCCACGTGCGGTCCGTTCCCGGCGGCTGGGTCAGCGGCAGCATCGTCGCCGACACCCGGCCGGGCGACGTGTGGACGATCGGTGAACCGAAGGGCGGCGATCTGCACGTCGACGACAGCGGCCGCATCGTCATCATGATCGCGGGCGGGACCGGTCTGGCCCCACTGCGCGCACTGCTGCTCGACATGGCTCGCCGCCCCGAACCGCCGCGCACGTTCCTGTTCGTGGGCGGCGGTTCTCCCCGCGACCTCTACGCGTCGGACATGCTGTCGCTGCTGTCCGAGGCGTTGCCGTGGCTGACGGTGGTTCCGGTCGTCGAATCGGTCGAGGATCCGGACTTCCCGGACCCTTGGTACAACCGGATCGTCGCCCAGCTCGGCGACATCGGCGCCGACCCGGACGATCTGATCGAGGGCAGCCTCGACGAGGTCGTCACGTCCTACGGCGCGTTCGGCGACCATCAGGTCCTGTTGTGCGGGTCCGCGGCGATGGTCCGGGCGACCCTGCACAAGCTGATCGAGACGGGTACCCCCGTCGAGAACATCCGCTTCGACCCGTACTGATCGCCCGGGTGCGGGGCTTGCCTGCCTCCCGCCTCGGCAGGACGATGGAAGTGCAAACATTCTCGTCCACCGAGGAGGGTCGTCATGACGACCGCTCGAGAGATCATGCATGCCGGTGCGACGTGCATCGGCGAACACGAAACCCTGGAGTACGCGGCACAGCAGATGCGTGAGCTCGACGTCGGCTCACTTCCCATCTGCGGCGACGACAACCGGCTGCACGGCATCATCACCGACCGCGACATCGTTCTGAAATGCGTTGCGCGCGGGTTGGATCCGACGATGATGACCGCCGGCGACCTCGCCCAGGGCAAGCCGTGCACGGTCGATGCCGACGCCGACATCGACGACGTACTCACGATCATGGAGGAACACCGGATCCGGCGACTGCCGGTGATCGGCGACCTCCGGCTGATCGGAATGATCAGCGAAGCGGATCTGGCCACACACCTGCCCGAGGAACAGGTCGGCCGGTTCGTCGAATCCATCTGCGCCACCATGAGATAACCCGTCCCGAATCGAGGTGAGCGCCGATGAGCGCGCTGACAGGCAAGACCGTTCTCGTCTCCGGCGCAGCGCGCGGCATCGGTGCCGCGACCGCGCGCGCCCTGGCTTCCGAAGGCGCGCAACTGGTTCTGT
>NZ_JADZGH010000206.1:24911-32439 GCF_015865005.1 Rhodococcus sp. CX | reverse complement strand
GGTCGGGACGGTCGCCGATGTCCGGGATCTCGACGCGGTCCAGGCCGCCGTCGACGCGGGCGTCGACCGGTTCGGCGGCCTGGACTTCGCAGTGGCGAACGCCGGGGTCGGCGCGTACGGCTCTGTGCTGCAGGTCGATCCGGAAGCGTTCCGCACAGTGATCGACGTCGACCTCGTCGGGGTGTTCCACACCGTGCGCGCGACGTTGCCGGCGATCATCGAGCGCCGCGGCTACCTTCTTCTCGTGTCGTCGATGGCCGCGTACCTGCCCATGCCGGGGCAGGCGTCGTACAACGCGGCGAAAGCCGGTGTGGAGCAGTTCGCCAACACTGTGCGTCTCGAGGTCGCACGCCACGGCGTCGGTGTCGGGTCGGCGCACATGGGGTGGATCGACACCCCGCTGATCCGCGATGCCCGCGCCGATCTGCCCGCGTTCGACCGGATGCTCACGGCTCTACCCGGGCCGCTCGGGAAGGTCCACGACGTCGACGAGTGCGCCGCCGCGTTCGTCCGTGCCCTCGGGAGGCGGTCCCGCCGCGTGTACGTGCCCGGTCCGATGCGGACCGCAGCGTGGGCACGGACCCTGATCACCTCGGCGGTCGCCGACCGGATCGTGCTGCGAGCGCTGGCGCACGCGCCGGACGCGGACGGTCAGGTCGCGGCGCTGGGGCGTTCGATGAGCGCCCGCGTCGCCGCGCTCCTCACCGAAAGGTGAGGTGCCGGCGGGTTTTCGCCGGGCGCTCGATCACGCAGATGCGGACACGGCGTCCACATCGGTGTGCGACTGCGCCGGAACCGCGACGGTGACCCAGGCCCGCGCGATCACCGCTCCGGAATCGGTCGCACACATTACTGCGACGTCCTGCACGAATTCGTGATCGGTGCGATAGTGCTGCAGCACACCGACAGTGCACTTCGCCGGTTCGGTACCGGCCGTGGGACCGGTGATGCGGACGCGGAACCTCCGGACGTTCTCGACGCCGAACCGATCGACGACACAGCGGGCGAGTTCCCCCACGGCCCGCTCCGATGTCGCCGGTGCGTCCTCACACCCCGACAGAAACACTTCGGCAACCCTGCGGCCGACCGTGTCGAAGTACTCGACGGTCCGGTCCACACGGTGGGTCTCGGCGTCGCGCACCGTGCGGGTCCGGCCACGGAGCGGTTCGTCCGGCCGGGGTGGGAGGAAGAACACGATGTCCGCCTCGTCGGCACCTGCGCCGTCGAGCCCACCCGCCGCGACGCCGAGCGACAGGAAGGTGGGTGCGGAACCTGTTTCCGGAACAACACTTTTCACGATGATTCTCCCTCTCGCTCGGCGAGAATGCGTCAGACGGACACGCTCGAGTTCGCGGCGTCGCGTGCCGCGATGTATCCGAACACCAGACCCTGGCCGATGGTTGCGCCCGCACCCGGGTAGCGATTGCCGAACGCGTTGGCCGCGGTGTTGCCGATCGCGTACAGACCCTCGATGACGCTGCCGTCCTCGCGCAGCACGCGAGCACGTTCGTCGGCGCGCAGGCCGCCGCACGTGCCGAGATCGGACAGGGTCATCTTCACCGCGAAGTACGGGCCGTGGTCGAGCGGGCGCAGGTTCGGGTTCGGCTCGACCGTCGGGTCGCCGTAGTACCGGTCGTATGCGCTTGCGCCGCGCGCGAATTCGGAGTCCGTTCCCGCCACCGCGTCGTCGTTGAACCGGCGGAAGGTCTCGGCGAAGGCCTCCACCGGGATTCCCATCGATGCCGCGAGTTCCTCGGGGGTGGCACCGCTGTGCGCGATGCCGGCCTTGAACCAGGAGCCCGGGATCGGCTGGCGCGGGAACAGTCCCGCGGCGAACACGTAGCTGTTGCGGTACTTCTGGTCGAACACGATCCACATCGACTCGACCGGATCACCCGAGCGTTCACGCTCGAGGACGGTCTGGCCGAACGTCATGTAGTCGCAGGACTCGTTGATGAACCGGGAGCCCTTCTGGTCCACGATGAACGAGCCGGGCAGCGACCGCTCGGCGAGCATCACCAGCGGCGGATTGCCTTCGCGCGACGGTGCGACCGCCGGGAACCACCACGCCTGATCCATCAGGTCCACATCGGCGCCGATCTCCTGCGCGATCTTGATGGCGTCGCCGGTGTTGCCCTCCGCGCCGAGGCTTTCGCCGTCGACGAGCGATTCCGACTGGAACTTGTGCCGCCACTGCATGTCGTGGTCGAAACCACCGGCGGCGAGGACCACACCGCGACGAGCCGTGACGGTCACCTCCCGGCCGTTCTGCTCGACGACCGCGCCGGTGACGCGATCGCCGTCGGTCACCAGGCGCACCAGCGAGGTCTCCGTCCACACCGGGATCCCTGCGCGCAGCACACCCGCGAACAGACCCGCGGCGATGGCCTGGCCACCGGCGACGTACTCGCGCTTGATCGCCAGCCCTGCCACGCCCTGCGCGAGGCGGCGGAAGATCGTCGCGAATCCCTTAACCGGCACCCGTGCCATGAGGTTCATCCACTTGTAGTCGGCGCCGGTGGTGGGCATCGGCAGACTCGCCTCCATCAGCCCCGGCCGCAACCGGCCCCGCTCGTCGCCGAGCTGCGACAGGTCGAACGGGCGGCATTCGCACGTGCGTCCGATCGCTGCGCCGCCGGGACGCTCCGGGTGGTAGTCGGCGTAGCCCTTGGCCCAGAAGAACTTCATCGGCGTGGTGCGGCTGAGCATCGCCACCGTCTCGGCGCCGTTGTCGACGAACGCGTCACCGCGCTCGGCGGGGGCGCTGCCGTCGACCACCGCGCGGACGTAGGTGCGGCCACGCTCACGGGTGTCCCCGGAACGCGCTTCCTGCAGAACGGGATTGGCAGGCATCCAGAACGCGCCGCCCGACCGTGCCGTCGAGCCGCCGACGTACTGCGTCTTCTCGACGACGAGCGCCGACAGTCCCTCCTCGTGCGCCGTGAGCGCGGCGGCCAGGCCGGTGCCCGAGCCGATCACGAGCAGGTCCACGGTGGTGTCCTGTGCCTGGACGGGGGCCGGTACGGGCTTCTTCGCCATGCCACTCTCCTTCGCCTGGTTGTTCCGCAACGAGGGACGACGGTAGACCGGTATCGACCCCGACGGCACGGACGTTCCCTACCACCGGGACACGCCGTCGGGAACCGGACGAACCGGTCCGCGCCGGGAAACCGGAACGGCGACTATCGCGGAACGACCGTGTACCGGCGCAGTGCCAGAGCGGGATTCTTGGCACGAACGGCAGACAGGCGAGCCGGATCGACCTCGGCCACGGCGATGCCTTCACGCTCACCCAGCCCCGCAATCACCACACCCATGGGATCGACGACGATGCTCGCGCCGGATCCCACCGGAGCATTCTGGTCGGCTGCAGCGACGTAGATCGTGTTTTCGATGGCGCGGGCCCGGACCAGAGTGGTCCAGTGGTCTTCCTTGAGCGGTCCGGCCATCCATGCCGCCGGCAGGATCAGGACATCGGCACCGGCATCGACGATCGTCCTCGTCACCTCGGGAAAGCGGAGGTCGTAGCAGGTCTGGATTCCGAAGGTGATTCCGTCTATCCGGAAGGTCTCCGGGGCGGCGAGGGGTCCGGCCTGCACCATGTCCGATTCGCGGTAGCCGAATGCGTCGTAGAGATGGATTTTTCGGTAGGTCGCCACGATGCTGCGGTGGGGAGCCATCGCAACAACGGTGTTGTAGATGCGGTCCTCGCCCGTGATGGTCTCGTTCATCCCCGCGACGATGTGGATGTCGTGGGTCTGCGCCAGATGCCCCAGCTCCGTGACGAATCGTCCGTCCAGCGGTTCCGCCGTCTCCACGAATCGATCGTCCATCACCGGCGCCGTGAACATGGAGTACTCGGGCAGTACGAGCAGACGGGCACCTGCCGATGCCGCCTGTTTCACCAGGTCACCGACACGTGCGAGGTTGGCGGCCGTGTCATCGCCGGACGCGAACTGGCCGATCGCGATCTGCATGCCTCTCCCCTGTCCCTTCCGGGTACACCGCGACCGGCCTGGACATCCGCTCTTGTCGACGGCGCCCGAGAGCAGGACGATCCCGGCATTCGGAAAGCAAACGGTTGAGAAGAGTTTAGTCTCCACTGTTTCCGGTGGTGGTGCGGATGCCGGGAAGACCGCGAAACTCGTTACCCGACAGGATCATCGCGGTCAGTTCACGTCCCGACGCCGCACCAGAATCCCGGTGGTCACCACCGCGACCACGATGTAGGCGGTGACGGTGACGACCGCCCTGGGTCCGGAGATCACGTCCACCACCCCGGGCGTGCCCTGTCCTGCCCCGGTCACCGCACCGACGAGCGATCCGGCGGCGGTGCCCGGCAGGAATGCCGTCACGTCCTGGACGAGCGGCAGAGCGGAACCGACACCGCGCAGCAGATTCTCCACGACGAGGGTCCACACCAAACCCAGGCCGACCGACAACGCCGCACTGCGGGCGTAGGTGCCCAGCGCGAAACCGATCGTCGCCCACATCATGAACACCAGATACGCCGTACCCGCCGAGCGGAGAAGGTCGGCAGCCGACGACCAGATGAGCGGTTGCGATTCGACCGTGGCGAGTACGACGGAAATGGCCGTGCACAGCACCGCTGTGACGATCACCATCGCGGCCACGATCACCGCGAGCGCGAGCAGCGCCCCGATCGTCGGACGCAGCCGGCCGTGGGTGAACACCGTCTTCCAGGTTCCCCAGGTGTAGCCGTTCCCGGCGACGAGGGCGCCGAGGACGAGCACGAGGGCACCCCCGAACAACGGCGTGCCTTGCACCAGGACATCGGGTACCGACTCGGGCAGGACGCCCTGCAACAGGACTTCGGCAGATTGTCCCTCGGTGGAGAAACCGGCCGATCCGGTCGTATAGGAGATGTACGGGAACACGTAACCGAATACGGTCGCGAGCAGGAACCATGTGCCGAGGGTCGCCCACATCGCCGGCCACGCACGCAACCGGAACAGTTCGGCGCGCACACTGCGCGCCACGGTGTTGCGCCCCGCGGCATCGGGGACCGAGCCGGTGGGTGAGCGGAGTGTCGAGGCGGACATGTCACACCCCTTTCATCGGTGTGGAAGTGGTGGTCATCTCGAAGAACACGTCCTCGAGGGTGCGTTCGGTCGGTCCGATCGACGACACCGCCACATCGGCGGCGACGAGCGCCCGGACGACATCGGGTGCACGCTCGGGTGGCAGGTCCAGCAGCACAGCGTCGCCGTCGATCTCGAATCCGTTCTCACCGGCGAGATCCGAGGCGATCGACACCACCCGGTCCTGGGGCGTGCCGCGCACCTTCAGGATCGCGTCGCCGAGCAGGGTGGACACGGTCGATTCACGCACCAGGCGCCCGTTCGCGATCACGCCGACGCGGTCGCAGATCTCCTGGACCTCGCCGAGCAGGTGACTCGACAGAATCACGGTGTGCCCCGCCCTGGCGAGGTCGACGATCAGGGCACGCATGTCGGCCATGCCGCTCGGGTCGAGGCCGTTGGTCGGCTCGTCGAGCACGATCAGGTCCGGGTCACCGAGCAGGGCCGCGGCGACCCCGAGCCGCTGCTTCATCCCCAGCGAATACGACTTGTACGCATCGTTGCCGCGGTCGACAAGACCTACCCGGGCCAGCACCTCCTCCACGCACCGGTCACTCAACCCGCGGTGACGCGCCAGGGTGCGGAGGTTCGCCCGTCCCGACAGATAGGGAAAGAAACCAGGTCCCTCGATGAGAGCACCGGTACACGAGGACGATTCGCGCGAGCCGGCAGGCCTGCCGAGAACGCGGACGGACCCGGAGGTCGGGCGGATCAGGCCGAGGATCATGCGCAGCGTCGTGGTCTTCCCTGCGCCGTTGGGGCCGAGGAATCCGTAGATCTCGCCGCGTCGAACGGTCATGTCTACGGAGTCGACCGCGGCGCGGTCGCCATAGCGTTTGGTCAGCGCCGACGTCTCGACCACGACGTCGGCATCGATATCGGCCGATCCCGCCCGGCCGGGCCGGTCGGTTGCAGTAGTGAGTGTCGTGTTGTCGGTCATGCCTCGATCGTCGGCCGCACACACGCCGACGTCGTCCGCCCACGGGCGTCATCGACCTACGCGATATTGCGTACACCATCGACCGGCGTGCACGGCTAGCGTCGACGATGTGGGTACCGATCAGGGCCGTGCCGTCACCGACCCGGTGATGCTCCGCGTCGGCTTCACGCTCGCGCTCGTTGCCCTGGTCACCGTGGCGACACTCGGGGCGAACAACATGCGCCTGCCGGCCGCGATGGTCGGTGCGGGTGCTCTCGCAGCGGCCTGCGCGGGGGTCGCACTGACCGCCCCGCGATGGCCACGAACCGCCCTGATCGCGGTGCCTGCGCTGGTCGGGATCTACTTTGCGACCGGTGGAGCCGACGGACCGATCTTCCTCCTGCCCGCGCTCGCAGCGTTCGGGGCGGCGAGCGTGCGTCCCGCCCGCGACCTCGCTGTTCCCGCTGCCCTCGCCGTCCTGGTTCTCGTCGCCGGGATGACGGCCCGGGTCCTCGTCGCCGGATATCCCGCGTGGGTCACACTCTGGCAGACACTCGGCACCGCCGCCCTCGCCCTCGCCGCCGCGGCCGTGGGGTGGTGGCGGTCGGCTCGGCGGGATGCGAACGCCGAGCGGATCCGCCGTGCCGCGACCGAGGAACAACTACGCATCGCCCGCGACCTGCACGACGGGGTCGGGCACGGGCTCGCAGTGATCGCGATGCAGGCCGGGGTGGCGCTGCACGTGCTCGAGCGCAACCCGGAGGCGGTGCGGGACGCACTGGTCGCCATCCGCGACACGAGCCGCGACGCCCTCAACGACCTGCGGACCGAGCTGACGACCCTCACGGGTGACGCCGCCGAGCGCCGACCGCGACGTGGTCTGGCCGACCTGCCGGTTCTCGTCGACCGCGTCCGGGCCGCCGGCCTCGACGTCGACGTGCGGGTACCGGCCCTCCCACTACCGGCCGACGTCGATCATGTCGCGTATTCGATCGTCGCGGAGGCGACGACCAACGTTCTCCGGCACGCGCAGGCCACCAGGGTGACTGTCGAGATCATGCGCGAAGGACAGGCGGTGACAGTGCGGGTCGCCGACGACGGGCGTGGCCGCACCACCGACGCGCCGACCGGTGGCCTCGGCCTCCGCGCGATGGCAGATCGTGCAGCCGAGCTCGGTGGAACGCTCGTCGCCGCACCGGGACCGGAACGCGGCTTCGTCGTGCGGGCCGTGCTTCCGGTCGGTGCCGCCGAGAGCACGGAGGACCGGGCATGACCGTGCGGGTGGTGCTCGTCGACGATCAGACGCTCGTCCGGGTGGGCCTACGAACGCTGTTCGCCGCCGAACCTGATATCGAGGTCGTGGGCGAAGCCGGCGACGGTGGTGAAGCACTCGCGGTCATCGCGCGCACCCACCCGGACGTCGCCCTGTGCGATGTCCGCATGCCGGCACCCGACGGCCTCGAGGTGCTGCGTCGGATCACCGCCGATCCCGCACTCCGGGACGTCC
>NZ_JADZGH010000206.1:16158-24708 GCF_015865005.1 Rhodococcus sp. CX | reverse complement strand
CCGACGCGTGATCGAGCACTTCGTCCACACGCAGGACACTGTGCAACCCCACCCCCGCATCTCGGACCTCACTGCACGGGAACGCGAGGTCGTCGCGTGGGTTGCGACAGGGCGGTCGAACAAGGAGATCGCCGACGAACTGGTGGTCAGTCCCGACACCGTCCGCACGCACGTGTCGCGCGCGATGATCAAACTCGGCGCGCGCGACCGAGCGCAACTGGTGGTGTTCGCGATCCGCTCGGGCCTGCAGCCATGACAGCGCCGGCACCCCGTCCGTCGAGCGTCGAGCCCGCGACTGTCGCAGGCTCGACGCTTTCTCGACCTCAGTCGGACACGGTTTGCGGGACCGTCTCCGGATAAACCTGTTCGAACCATCCGCGCTGAGCCGCATCGAAGGTGCCCAGTTCCATCGCGCGGCGGCCCCATCCCCTGATCAGGTCGAGAAAACCGGTGACATCGTAGACGTCCTCCTGCCGGGAGAACTTGCCGTTCCCGGCGTACGTCAGGATGCTCACGTGGGGTGCCGCCCACTTGGACCCGTCGCCCGGATCGCTCATCACGTTGTCCAGTTTGGCCACGATCGTGCCGTTCGTTTCGTCGATGACGTGGAAGTGCTCGGGGAAGGCGACGGTGTGCGAACCGGGGAACTGGGCGAGGCTCGGCTCGGCCCACGCCCAGATACCGTCCTTGCCGTTGAGGACACCCGCCATCTGCTCGACATACACGACGTCGTCGGTGAACAGTTCGAGGAAGTCCCGCCAGCTGCCCTCGCCCGAACCGGCTCGGTTCACTGTTGCATGCCAGTTCTGAAACGCATTCTCGAGTTCTTCTCTGCTCCAGTTGGTTTCGTTCATGCCGCATGCTATGCACCGACGTACCGACCTACCCTCCACCATCTCCCGCTCAACGGGAAACCCGCGTTCCGTACCTACGTGAACTATCCTCTCGCTGGCCGGGAAGCACTCTGCCGCAACGCTCGTCGAATTGAGACCGTAGGGACCATGACACAAGCACTCACCCACGAATCCACACGACGCGAGATCGCCACCGACCTCGGGGTACTGCGCTACCACGAAGCGGGCGACGGACCACCGCTGTTGTTGCTCCACGGTTCCGGGCCGGGAGTCACGGGCTGGCGCAACTATCGCGGTGTCCTGGCGGACTTCGCCGAGCACTTCCGCTGCCTCGTGCTGGAATTTCCGGGCTTCGGTGTCAGCGATCCCGGCGACGGCCATCCGATGGCGATGGCCGGCCGGTCGGTGGGCGTGTTCCTCGACGCGATCGGTGTCGACGGTCCGGTCGACATGATCGGCAACTCGATGGGTGGCATCGTCGCTGCCACCGTGGCCATCAACGCGCCACAGCGAGTGAACAAGCTCGTCACCATCGGCGGAATCGGGAAGAACACTTTCGCACCCAGCCCCGGCGAGGGAATTCGGCTGCTGATGGAGTTCACCGACAATCCGACCCGCGAGGGACTGGTCCGCTGGTTGCACTCGATGGTGTACGACCCGTCCGTTGTCACCGAGGAACTGATCGAGGAACGCTGGGCCCTCGCGACCGACCCGACGACACTCGCGATTGCTTCCCGGATGTACAGCAGCGCAGCGTTTGCCGCGAACACTGCCGCCGCGAAGGCCTCCGGCGCGACGCCGTACTGGGCGCAACTGAGCAAGATCACCGCTCCCACGCTGCTGACCTGGGGCCGTGACGACCGGGTCAGCCCGGTCGACATGGCGATGCTGCCGATGCGTGACATCCCGAACGCGGAACTGCACGTGTTCCCGAACTGCGGTCACTGGACGATGATCGAAGCAAAGGAGGCATGGACCGCTGCCGTACTTGCGTTCCTGCTCCGCAAGGACGATGTCTGACCACGTTCTACCGAACGCAGCGAAGGTCTCTCGCGAAGCGCGAGCAATTGCGCTTCACGAGAGACCCTCTTTCGCCGGTCACGCCTGCCGGCGTGGGAAGCTCCGCTGCTCCCGCCTCCATCGGGTCACGACGGTCGTTCGATGGGTATTCCCATCCGAGTGAGCATGTTTCGCGGATCTGCGGGCGGGTCGAGGTCGAGAAGTTGTTTTCCGCGTCGATGTGCAGCGGCGACACACAAGTCGTCGTCGGAATGGATCCAGAATTCGCCGCGGGCGATCTGCTCGATCATGTGCTCTGCCGCGACGAGCGGGTCGAGTCCCTTCTCCACATTGTCACGTTGCATCGCCTCGAACACCGCGTTCGCGGTGGCATTCTCCGTTGGTGCGTCGCGTTGCGCCGACAGGAAGATCTCGCTGCGAATCGAGTGCGGGATGACGGCGCTGACCTGAATCGGTGCGCCGACAATCGACAGGTCCTGATGCAGGCACTCGGTCATCGCCAGCACGGCATGCTTGCTGACGATGTAAGGAGACTGGACGGCAACGGCATTGAGTCCACCCACCGAGGAGAGATTCGCGATGCACGACGGCGTTCCCACGTCGATCATCCGCGGCACGAACGATCGGAGACAGAAGAACACGCCGTCGACGTTGATCTGCATCACCCGACGCCAGCGGTCTCTGTCGATCTCCCACAGGAGCCCCGCCGACTCCACCCCCGCGTTGTTCACGAGCAACTCCACGCTGCGGTGGCGCTCGAACACCTCGGCAGCCATCGCCTCCACGGACTCGGGATCGGCGACGTCGACTGCGTACGGTTCCGCCCGACCGCCGGCCGCCACGATCTCGTCGGCCACCTTCACCGCACGCTCGTAGTCGATGTCCGCGACAACCACCGTCATTCCGAGGGATCCGAGATGGCGTGCAAGCCCCTCCCCGATCCCGGCCGCCGCGCCCGTCACCACTGCGACGCCGTGGGAGAACCGTTCGCTCGCCTTGCCTGCCGGCATGGTCACACCACCAGCCCGTCCGCAGCGATGTTCGGATTCGCCCATTCCGGAGGCTGCCGCCGAGGCAATTCGCCTCCTCCGTCCAGGTTCGTCACCGGAATCCCCTGCGACCAGGGGAAGTGCAGGCTGAACGCAACAAGTCCGGTGCGCTCGGCCGCCGGCAGCGTGCACATCTCGAGCACTGTCTGCGCCAGGTACTCCACCGGCTCGGTCTCGTAGCCGTCCGGCAGCAACGACGCCGCGCCCGGAGTCATGATCGCCGTCGAGGGGCCGACCGCGTTGACCGCGATGTTGTCGTCGAGAACCTCTGCGGCCAAGCCCTGCGTGAACCGATGCAGCGCCGCCTTCGCCGACGCATAGATCACATCGCCGGAGGTCTTGTTGTACTCACGGAACGGACGAATCGGCGGAAGGCCGGTGGACGAGCCGATGTTCACGATCCACCCGCCGCCGGCCTTGCGCATGCGGGGAATCACCGCCTGCGACAACAGAAAAGGAACCTTGAGATAGTGCTCGAGAGTGCGGTCGAAGGTGTCCTCACCCATGTCCTCGATGGAGGAGTAATCGGCGAACCCCGCATTGTTGACCAGGATGTCGATTCCGCCGACGGCCTCCACCGCGGCATCGACGAGCCCGGATCGCTGCGCCGGATCCTCCAGATCCGCCGCAATCGGCACGGCTCGGCCGCCTGCGCTCTCGATCAACTGCACCGTCTCGTCCAACGTGCCCTCGAGCACGTGCTCACGTCCGTCCCGAATCGATCGCGACGGCGTCTTCGAGCGGGCCGTGACCACCACGGTGGCACCTTCTGCAGCGAGCCGCTGTGCGATCGCCCGCCCGATCCCCCGGCTGCTCCCGGTCACCAGAGCGGTGCGGCCTGTCAGTCGTTGTGTCATTTCTATCCCCGTATGCCTGGTTGTCCGGGCATTGCATCCCGAGTTGTCGTGGTCGTGTCCTGTCAGGGGGTGCCTGCTCGGCTCGCGGAGCCTGCTCCTCGCACGGCAGGGTCGAGAATCCGGCTGATCAACTGCCACAACTCTTCCCGCGCAGGCCCGGTCAGCGACAGCTGCGGGAACGTGAGGAATCCGTGGAACAACCCGTCGAAGCGGTGCGCGATGACGGGCACCCCGTCCGCGGCGAGTCTCTCCGCATAGGCTTCGCCCTCCGAGCACGGCGGGTCCAGTTCCGCGGTGGCCACCAGCGCGGGGGGCAGCCCCGCCAACGTCGAGGCGCGAGAGGGGACGACGAGGGCGCTGTCGCGGCCGTTCGGCGCGTACTGCTCCCAGTACCAGCGCATCGCCTTCGTTGTGTTGTAGTAGCCGACGCCGTACTTCCGGTACGACTCCGTCTCGAAATCGTCCCCGATCACGGGATACAGCAGGATCTGCGCCGCGATCGACGGGCCGCCACGCTCCCGTGCCGCCACCGAGACGGCTGCCGAGAGATTTCCACCGGCGCTGTCTCCGGCAACCGCGACCCGTGCCGGATCACCCCCGTAGGAGTCAGCGTTCTCCACCGTCCAGCACACCGCCGCGTACACGTCTTCCATCGCCGCAGGTGCCGGATTCTCCGGGGCCAACCGGTAGTCGACCGAAACCACGACTGCATCTACTGCCGCCGCCATCGATCGGCAGAACTCGTCGTGGCTGTCGAGGTCACAGAAGACGAATCCGCCGCCGTGCGCGAAGACGATCACGGGGCGCGGCACCGTCCCGTCGCTGTGCGGGACGTACACGCGCAGAGACAGATCACCGCCCGGCCCGTCGATCACCACGTCCCGCGCCATCCGCATATCCGGGGTCCGCGTCAGCGGCGCTCGCCGCGAAACGATGATCTGCCGCAGCTCGGCAGCGGAATACTGCGTTACGTCGGGGAATCCTGCCTCCAAGGTGGAGAGCATCGCCTCGACATCGGGGTGCAGATCGGATCGGCGCACGCCTTTCTCCTTCTGATCGGAAGTGAATCCCCCAGTCGTCATCCGCTCACGCTATGAGGCCGGACACACTCGCACACCACCGTCTCCCGTTCTACGGGAGATCCGCCGAAATACGAAGCGTGGCAGTCGTACCGGAGACCGATCGGCGCGGTGCCGACGGTGGTGGATCTACTCACCCGCTCAGCGGAATCAGCCGTTGCATTCTCCGGAGTCCACGACCGACAGTGCCACCATGACAATCGAACCGACTCTCAGCGCAGCCGAGCAGTGTCTGGCCATCGAGCAGATCAAGCGCACCTTCGCGGCGCGGCTACGGTGCATGGACAACAAGGAATGGCACGTCTATCCGACTCTCCACACGGACGACGTCGTGAGTTCGACGTTCGGCGACCACGATGTCGTAGGCGCCGACGCCGTGACCGCATCCATCAAGCGCGTCCTGGACGGCCGCGTCCCGATCACGTCCGTGCATCACGGCCACACACCCGAAATCGAGCTGACCTCCGACACGACAGCCCGGGGCATCTGGGCGATGGAGGACAAACTGTGGTGGACGAACGGGGATCAGGAGGAGCACCTCCACGGATACGGTCACTATCATGAGGAATACCGCCTGGAGAACGGCAGGTGGCTGATCAGCCGGCGCGCACTGACCCGACTCCGCGTGGACACGACTCCACGATTCTACGAGTGCAGGGAGCCAACATCACAGGGCTGATCTTCCGTTCCGACCACGAAATCGAGCAGTTCACGGACGAGCGGCCGCGCGGCCCCCGACCGCTCGTCCGTGCCGGGAGAACTCACCCTTGGAAGGGAGCCCACGCGATGGGGTCGTCATCGCGCCGGGCGGAATCGTCGAACCGGCACAGGCGACGGGGACGCTCCTTCATCTGCTCGGGCTCCGCGTGATGGACCTCGGCGAGGAGCGTGGCCGGGAAGTAGACGGCCGCAGTGATGCCGGCATTGGTCTCCGACTCGAACGTGGGCCGCAGCCGGACGCTGATGCCGTTTCGGGCGGCGAGACGGCCGACCACGAACAAGCCCATCTGCCGGGGTGCATGAATTTCGGCGCTGTCGCCGGCAGCGAGACGTGTGTTGATCTCGCCGAGGATTTCGGCTGGTGCACCGATGCCACAGTCTGCAATTTCGAGTAGCAGTCCTCCACCGAAGGCCGGTGAGAATTCGAACGTGACGGTGCTGTTCGGCGGCGAGGCCCGCAGCGCATTGTCGACGAGTTCGGCGAGCAGGTGCACGACGTCCGTGACGGCGGTGCCGACGAGGTAACCGTGAGGTGTTCTTCCGATCCGCACACGGTCGTAGTTCTCGACCTGGGACACGGAGGCCCGGAGAACGTCGCCCAGCGGGGTGGCCGCGGTGCGGGTACGGGGCCGGGTGCCGGACAGGACCAGGAGCGAGTCGCCGGTGCGGCGCATTCGCGTGGCGAGGTGGTCGAGGGAGAACAGGCTCCGGAGTCGGGTGGGGTCCTTCTCTTCGTATTCGAGGGAGTCGATGAGCGACAGTTGCTGTTCTACGAGGGTCTTGTTGCGGCGAGCGAGAGTCTCGAGCATCGTCGAAATCTGTCGGCGCAGGTGTGCCTGTTCGCCGGCGAGACGGAGGGCTTCGGAGTTCACGGTGTCGACGGCGCGGGCGAGTTCGCCGACTTCCTCGTCGGTGTGCACCTCGATGGGAGTGAGTTCGACGGTGGTGATGTCGATTCCGTCATTGACTGCGGCGATTGCGGCGGGCAGTTCGTGGTGGGCGGCGGCGAGGGTGCCCTCGCGAAGTCGCCGGATCGGAACGGACAGAGCGCGCGCCACGAGAAGGGCAACGCCGAGGGCGATCACGAGGATCGCGGTGACGAGGATACTGTCGCGCGTCGCGGCGGTCCGCGCGTCGGCGGTGAGCCGGTCCAGCGTCTCGGTGATCTGCGTGTGCGCCTTGCTGTTCATCTCCTGGTACGGAGGGAAAGCCGCCAACATCGCGTTGCTCAACTCCGTCCCCGAATCCCGTGGAGGATCGAAATCGGCAACCAGCGCCCAGCGGACGGCAAGATTCTCGAGCAAGCCGTCGAGTCGGCCTTGATCGAGCGAACTTCCGCGCAGCAGCCCGAGAGTGGCCTCCTCGATGTGCATGGCGTTCTGAGCAGTGAGCCGTGCTGTCTCGGGATCGACGGCGAACAAGCCGAGTGCGTTCGCCTGGTCGAGCATCGTCCGTTGCGCTTTCCAGGCATTGAGCATGTTGGCACCGTCGGTCAGCACCTCTGTGCCCTCGGCCAGATCGAGCAACTCACGAAAAGTCGCCTCGCAGCGGATCAGAAAGTCGATCGTGCGCCGATCGAGTTCCTCGGCCGACGTACCCCCGGTGTGCGTGGTGTCGTGGAGTGTTTGCCCGTCTTGGATCAGGCGGGCAAGGCCCTCGACGATTCGAGGCTCCAGGATTCCGGCAGTGGCGAGTGCCCGGACGTCCGCGGTGGATTGCCTGAACTGTTCCGGCCGAATGATGGCCGGCATGCCGAGGCTCGCCGCAGTCGTCACGGTGACAACGTCATAGGAAAAGTTGAACAGCGCAGGAATAGTAGCGAGCTGTTCGGAGAGTGATTCGAAGCGGCGGGCCTCATCCAGCTGCGTGGAGATCCGTAGCGCGCCGAGAGCGACAGCCGCGAGCAGGGGAACTACGAGAATCGCAGTCAGCTTGTACGACAAGCGCCAGTTTGCGAGCTTCACGGATCTGCGCCCGAATCGCCCCATGGGTCGGTTCCCTTCCTTTCCCGTGTGTATTCCGGAGAGGCCGGTGACTACCGGCCGAATGCGCGGAACCTGCGCAGGTAGGAAACGATGCGACCGACCGGGACGGACCGAGGCCAGTCGTCGGGCCGGAAGTACGCGTCGGAGCCGCCGTCTACGAAGACGACACTTCCGCAGAGGAATTCGGCAGCTTCGGACAGCATGAACACCACCCAGTCGCCGAGCTGCCCGGCGTCGCCGAATCGGCCGACGGGCACCGGGAAGGAACGGATGACCTTGGCCTCGGACGGTGTGGCGAGCTGCTTCTCCAGCAACGGCGTCATGATCGCGCCGGGCGCGAGAGCGTTGAGCCGAATTCCGGCACCCACCCACTCGGGCCGTACAGCGGCGCGTCGCAACCATCGGCTGACGGCGATCTTCGATCCTGCGTAGATGATTCCCGGAGCTCCTCGTCCGAAGATCCGGACCGAACGCACCGCACGCTCCGAGTCGCCGTCGAGGAAGGCCTTGATCGTGCGGCGGGGCACGGCCGGGGTGGTGGTCGTCGAATTGGAGGAGAAGACGACGACCTTGGCGTTACCGGTCGACGCGAGCGCGTCTCGCCACCCCTCCAGGAGATCGACGACACCGAAATAGTTGACCTCTGCGATCAGCCTCGGACGCTCCGGCCCGGGCGCCGGACCGAGACCGGCGGCAAGCACGGCACCGTCCAGCCGATCGCCAGCGGCCGCGAGCACCCCCCGCACCGCCTTCTGCCGTCCGCCGACGGTCGACAGATCGGCGACGACGTCGGCTTCCTGGATGTCGACACCGATGACGGTGTGCCCGGCGGACCGGAGCCGATCCGCAACCGCACGGCCCATTCCCGACGCCGATCCTGTCACCGCATAGATACCCACAGCACCGCCCTTTGCGCGCTCGAAGGGCCACCGTCCCAGGGTGGCCGATACTCGACATTCCGGCCTGACGCCGATCGGACAGCACGG
>NZ_JADZGH010000206.1:5649-16097 GCF_015865005.1 Rhodococcus sp. CX | reverse complement strand
TGCGCTGCGTCCCCGATCATCGGACATTCCGATGCCTCGGAGGTCCACTGGATCGAGGTGTGCGCGGCGCTGAACTTCTCGACGAGCACACCACGCCCGCACGTCTCGCAGTTCAGCGGCTGCATCGTCATCCCGGAACCACCGGGTCGATGAATTCCAGAACGTCCGGGTTCGGTTCTCTCAGCATGGTCCAGTAGTCGACCAGGCGCCACGGACACGGCACCACCGCCCGTCCCTGGCTGTTGCGGTAGTAGCCGTTGATCTCCGCGCCGGGATGCACCCACACAGTCTTGTCGAGCGCTTCGTCCACTTTGCGGTTGTAGTCGTCGAGTGCGTCCTGACGCACGTCCATCGCGTCGTGCCCCTTCTCGAGGAGGTACTGCAGGCACTCGATGATGTAGTGGACGTGTTCTTCACTCAGGATATTGTGTCCCGCACCGTGATTCGGCGCAGAGTTGGGCCCTGCCGTGACGAACAGGTTCGGGAATCCGGAGACCTGGATGCCGAGGTAGGCGCGCGGATCGTCACCGCCCTTCCACCGGTCGGCGAGGGTGCGACCGTCGCGCCCGGTGATCTCGATCGACGTGGTGAACTCCAGTGCGAATCCGGTCGCCAGGATGACGACGTCGGCGGGCACGAACCGGCCCTCGGTTGTGATGACGCCGTCCGGTGTCACGCGCTCGAACGATGCTCGATGCAATGTCACATGATCCCGGGTGAGTGCCTTGAAGAACCCGGGGTCCTTGACGATCCGCTTACCGTACGGACGGAAGTCCGGGGTCAGCTTCTCGATCAGGTCCGGGCGGTCCGGGAAGCTGTCCTGCAAATAGTTCCGAGCCGTGTTGAGCACCATCTCGTTGGCCGGCGAGGCCGAGAAATGGGTCTGCGCCCATTCGGGATCGATTCGCGGCAGTGTGTACAGATTGTCGGACGCGAACCAGTACGAACGCAGCCGGAACCACTCGTGGTAACGGGGAATGTGGGCGAGGGCCCACTTCTCCTCCTCCGGAACGTCGTTCACGACGGCCTTCTCCGGCACGATCCAGTGCGGTGAGCGGACTACGACGTCGAGCGTCTTCACCCGATCGACGATGTCGGCGACCACCTGCACGGAAGTGCATCCGGTGCCCAGGACCACGACCCGCTTGCCGGTCAGGTCGAGACCCTCGTCCCAGTCGGCGGTGTGGACGACCGTGCCGCCGAACGAATCCAGGCCCTCGACATCGGGGATGTTCGGTGAGTTGAGCATGCCCAGCGCGGTCACGACCGCGTTCGCGCGGTGCACCTCACGGGATCCGTCGGGGGACTCGGTGGTCACCTCCCACACGTGCCGGTCGTCGAGCCAACGTGCGGACAGCACCCGGGTCCGGAACGAGATGTTCTCGGCGATCCCGTAGGTGTCGACGACACCCTTCAGATACTGCTGGTACTCGGCGCCCGAGGGGTAGTACTTCGACCAGCCGGGGTTCAGCTCGAAGGAGTACGAGTAGTAGTGGCTGGGCGTGTCGACGGCAGCGCCCGGATACGTGTTGCGCGACCAGGTTCCGCCGATCTCGTGCCGTGCCTCGAAGACGCGGTACGTGAAGCCGGCGTCCTGCAGTTTGATCGCGGCGTTGATTCCGACGATCCCGGCACCGATGACGATGACGGAGAAGTCGGAGGGCGGCGTGACCGTCACCGGCACGCGGCGCTCCCCCAGGACGAAGCCGGCCTGCTCGAGCAGGATCGGGACGAATTCGTCGTCGACGCGCTCCGACGTCGCGATCGTCGCCATGCGGAGAAATGTCTCGCTATCGGGAACACCGAGGCGATCGATCATTTCGACGGTGAGCAGTTCGTGCGCACGGGTCCGGATGTCGGCGACGACCTCGGCCGGGTACTGCCCGGGTGGAGCGGTCGGGCGAGTGCCGGTGCGGTAGTGATTGCCGGGTTCGCCGATCGTCAGCCGGGACCCGAACTCGTCGAGGAGGCCGGTATCACCGGTTACGTGTACGAGCGACATGAGCAGCGGCGCCGGATCACATACGTCGATCGCTGCGCGCAACTGTGATTCGCGGCTCTGGGCGTCGACGTCCGCACCGGAGTCGACGGGCACCGTCTCGGTCATGATTGTCCCCTCGTCGATGGATGTGCCGTAGTCATCTCAGGCTTTCTCCGATCCGACGATGTCGAATCCCTTGTAGCCCGCGGCCGCGACCTCGGCACAGATGTTGCAGTAGTTGGCGAAACCGCCGATGTATGGCATGAAGACTCGCGGCTTGCCGGGAATGTTGGCACCCATGTACCACGAGTTCGCGGTCGGGAACAGAGTGCCCGCGGCCTTCTCGTTGCATTCGGCGACCCACTCGTCGACGGCCTGTTCGCCGGCCTCGATCGACCGTGCATTGTGCTCGTCGAGGTGATCGAGGCAGTCGGAAATCCAGTCCACCTGCTGTTCCGCCATCAGCACCATGTTGGCCAGCACGCTCGGGCTGCCCGGACCGACCATGAAGAACATGTTGGGGAAGCCGTGGGACGCGAGTCCCAGGTAGGTACGCGGCCCCGCTGCCCACTCGTCACGCAGAGCGCGGCCGCCGCGCCCGCGAATGTCGATCCGCGACAGCGCACCGGTCATCGCATCGAAGCCGGTCGCGAACACGAGCATGTCCAGCTCGTGGTGTTCCTCGCTCGTTCGCACGCCGGTCTCGGTAACCTCTACAATCGGAGTGCGTCGCAGATTGACCAGGGTCACGTTGTCCCGGTTGTAGGTCTCGAAATACCCGCTGTCCGTGACGATTCTCTTGGTCCCGATGGGATGGTCGGTGGGAATGAGCTGGTCCGCGATCTCCGGATCGTTCACCATCTCGCGAATCTTCGCCTCGACGTATTCGCGTGCGGTGTCGTTCGAAGCCGGATTCACGGTCTGATCGGGAAATGCCTTCGCGAACAGGTATCCACCGCGCTGCCACCACTCGTCGTACACCCGTCGGCGCTCGGCCTCGTCGACTTCCATCGCCCCCTTCGGGTACGGCGTGAAGGGGGTTCCGCCTCCGCTCAGACGCGCGAGCCGGCGACGCTCCGGGTAGGTGGCCTTGACTGCCTCGATCTGCTCGGCGGTCAACGGCCGGTTTCCGGCGGGAATCGAATAGTTCGGGCTGCGCTGGTACACGAAGACGTGTGCCGCTTCCTGGGCGATCAGCGGGATGGACTGCATTCCCGACGATCCGGTTCCGATCACCCCGACTCGCTTGCCGGCGAAATCGACCGGGCTGTGCGGCCATTCGCCGGTGTGGTAGGACTCACCGGTGAACGAGTCCCGGCCCGGGATGTCGGGGCGGTTGGTCGCCGACAGCACACCGGTGGCCATGACGCAGAACCTCGCAGTCACCGAGTGACCCGTGTCCGTGGTGACCGTCCATCGCGCCGTCTCCTCGTCGTACACGGTGGAGGTGACCCGGGTGAGGAACTCGTATGCAGAGCGGAGGTCGTATCGGTCTGCCACGTGCTCGAGGTAGGCGAGGATCTCCGCCTGGGTGGCGAACCGTTCCGTCCAGGTCCACTCCTGCTGGAGCTCCTCGTCGAACGAGTAGGAGTAGTCGACGCTCTCCACGTCGCACCGCGCTCCGGGATAGCGATTGTGGAACCACGTACCCCCCACGCCTGCCGCGGATTCGAAGCCGCGCACGGTCATTCCCCGTGCACGAAGCTTGTGCACCGCGTACAGTCCCGAGATGCCGGCTCCGACGACAACTGCATCGAAATCTGTTCTCTGCATGTCCATTCTGGTCACATCCTTGTCCGGGAGTCCGTGGGTCCGGGCTCACCCAGTTGCGAATCGGTCGACGGGGTCATGCGCTCGCGGCCTTCGCCTGCCGGGCCCACATCCACTCGTGGCCCCAATAGCTGTCCGCGGTGATCTCTTCCGCCGTGTAGTAGGTCTCGTCGACGAGTTTTCCGCCGGTGCCGTACTCGACGTCCCATCCGCCGGGTACCCGGACGTAGAACGAGATCATCTTGTCGTTGGTGTGCCTGCCGAGCGTCGACGAGACCGGGAACTCGTGCGCCTCGACCTGATCGAGGGCACGCCCCACCGCGTCGAGGGAATCCACCTCCACCATGACGTGGATCAGCCCGGGGTCTCGTCCCTCGAGGCTCGGCATGATGGCAAGACTGTGGTGCCGCTGGTTGACGCCGAGGAAACGGATCCGCTGAGGTGGAGTGCCGGGCGGGGAGGGCATGCGGAATGCGCCGCGCGGCAGGAACTCCAGTACCTCGGTATAGAAGCGGAACGACGCGTCGAACATCGTTGTGGGCATCACCACGTGCCCCAGCCCCTGCACTCCGGTGACGAACTTCTGGCCGTAGCGGGTGATCACCGGGCTGTGATCGAGCGCCGGGCCGAAGAAGAACTCCAACGGAGTACCGCCCGGATCCTTCATGAGGATCCCACCTTCGACGCGACGTGCCTCGCACATCTCGAACGGCATCTCGCTGTACTCGCAGCCGGCACTGTCGAGCCGCTCAGCGAGCCGGCGCAGAGACGCGCCGTCCCGGACCTCCCAGCCCACTGCGCTGACGCGATCGACATCGCTGCGTTCTACGGTGATCCGGGACGGTCGCTCGTCCATCCGGAAGTGCAGCGCGTCCTCTTCGACACCGCTACCCGGTGCGAATCCGAGTACGTCGAATCCCAGCTCGCGCCAGCGATCCATGTCGGTGGCCAGCACGCGCACATATCCCAGGCCCTTGATCTCGGTCACAGTGTTCCCTTCCTGTTCACCGGAAACAGCGTCAGATCATCACGCGCAGAGGGCCGTTCGGGACGTCGATACCCAACGAGGCCATGGCCGAGGCGTGGTAGGTCGTGCTGGTCACGTGGATGGCGTGGTGCAGGCCGGCATGCGCGTCCCGCCAGAACCGCTGCAGAGGGTTGTCGACGCGCAGCGCGTTGCCGCCCGTGCGGTCGAAGACTTCGTCGGCCGCACGGACCGCTCGCCATGCCGAGCGCACCTGATTGCGCCGGGAGGAGGCCCGAGTCTCGAAGTCGACTTCCTTACCCGCGTCGACCAGATCCCAGATACGGTCGACGTTCGCGAGCAACTGCTGCCGCGCCGCGTCCAGCTCCGCGGCTGCCTCTCCCAGCGCATGGAGGACGTACGGGTCGTCCTTGATCGCCGTTCCGGCGGCGCCGACCCGTTCACGCTGGTACGCGATTCCGGCGGCCAGGACACCTTCGCAGATGCCGATCGTGGCGGAGGTGATGCCGAGGGGGAACATCGTCGACCACGGCATCCGGTACAGGGTCTCGGTGACTCCGTACTCCTTGGCCGCGGTTCCGTCGATCACGTCCTGCGACTTCATCACCCGATAGTCCGGGATGAAGGCATCCTTCACGACGATGTCCTTGCTGCCCGTTCCACGCAGTCCGATCACATCCCACGAGTCGTCGACGATTTCGTAGTCGGATCGCGGCAGGATCACGTGCAATCCACTGGGCGGCATGATCGGAGCTCCGTCCTGCCCGCCGACCATCGCGCCGAGGAAGATCCAGTCGCAGTGGTCGGTTCCCGACGAGAACTGCCACCGTCCGGTCATGCGGTATCCACCCTCGACCGGGATCGCAATACCGCCCGGCATGTACGGCGACGCCTGCCAGGTGTCCGAGTTCCAGCCGAGCACCTCCTCTTGAACCTTGGGGTCGGCGAACGCCAGCTGCCAGGGATGGACGCCGACGATGCCCCCGACCCAACCCGCAGAACCGTAGATGCTCGCCGTCTTCATGACGGTCTCGGCGAACTCTCGCGGGTGCGCCTCGTAGCCGTCGTACTTCTTGCGCTGCAGCAGCCGGATGATCCCGGCTCGCTTGAGGCTCTTGGCCATGTCATCGGTCAGCCGGCCGAGTGCGTCGGATTCGTCGGCGGCGGCACGCAGGTCGTCCGCGATCGCGACGATGTTGTCGAGCACTTCGTAGCTCATGGTCGTACTCCTGTGAGGAATCGGATGAAATCGTCGAGTGGGGGACGCGCGCTAGGATCCGGCCGCCCCGGATGCCGCACGGGTTGCCGTCAGGTTCGGCGCGAAGGCACTGCGCCCGGCTGCGAGGTTCTCGTCCACCTCGGCCTGCCAGCTCGCGAGGGCACGTTCTGTGTCGATCTCGTACTCGAACCGGTTGACCATCTCCGGTCGGACATCGGCGGCATCGACGTAGAACTGCTCGTACCAGCGGCGCAATTGGTAGACGGGACCGTCCTCCTCGCACAGCAACGGATTGTCGATGCGGGACTTGTTCTTCCAGATGTGCACGTCCTGCTCGAAACCGATCGCGACGCCCTTCGCGACCGCCTGAGCGATCTGCTCGGCCTGCTCGTCCGGGACTCCGGCGGGCTTCTCCACCATCACCCCGTATTGCAGGCGGAACGACGTCGGCGTTATCGGGTAGTGGCAGTTGATCAAGTAGATGTTCGGCTCGGATTCGGGATCCCGGCCGCCGCTCCACAGCTTGTCGATCATGTAGGACGGACCGCAATACGTTGCATCCGAACGGCTCTCGACACTGTAGTTGGTGGACTGACTCACCCCGACGGCATCGGCCCGCGGCCGCGAGCGCATCACCTGTGTCGCCGTGTGTCCCTCGAACACGTTGCGGAAGTAGGTGGGCATCCCGTAGTGCACGTAGAAGAAGTGCGCCATGTCGACGATGTTGTCCACGATCTCGCGGCAGTGCGAACCGGTGACCTCGATCGAGTTCCACACCCAGTCCGTCCAGCCGGGATCGCCGTAGGTGGGGATCGCGGGGACCGCCACTTCGCCGGACGGCCGGGCCCCTTCGGGGTCGTGCCACACGAAGAGCTGGCCGCTGACCACCGTCGTAGTCCACGCACGCGTCCGGGCGAGGGGAGGAACCCTGCGCGCGTACGGGATTCCGGAACATCTCCCGTCACCACGCCAGCGCCAGTCGTGGAACGGGCATGCGATCGAGTTGCCCTTGACGGTGCCCTGAGCCAGGTTGCCACCCATGTGCCGGCAGTACGCGTCGAGGACATTGAGCTGCCCGTCCTCGCCGGCGAACACGACGAGGGAGGTCCCGAATGCGTCCACCTGATGCGGTTCACCGTCGGCGAAGTCGCGCACCAACCCAAGGCAGTGCCAACCGCGCGCATACCGTGCCGGTGGCATGCCGGTGTCGATGATGCGAATCTGATCCTCGGAATCGGTGGAACTCACTGTGCCTCGCCTCCTGATCGGCTGATCGCGACAACTCGCCCGTGGTATGTGGTCAGCTTGGCAAGCGGGGCTTGCTCTGTGACGCGGGTCTCCCGTACAACGGGAGAGCAGTTCCGGCGGCGTCTCCGCCGGGACGACGGCGTGGATTCGTACACGCCGGCCCCCCGACGCGGCGCGCGTCGGGAGAACGGTCTCGAGTGCATTGATGTCCGAAGCACACCGCAGGTACCGTGATGGGCGTCACACCGAGTTCGGGTGTCAGGAGGATGGGTTGAGTACGTCACGCACCGATGGAGTTCCGGTTTCCGTGGTGGACCGGGTGTCACTGGTCCTCGATGCCCTCAGCGCGGGCCCGATGACATTGGCCAAGGTCACGGCACGTACCGGATTACCCAGGTCGTCGGCGCACCGCCTGCTCGAACAACTCGCCAATGCCGGATGGCTTGCCCGCTCGCCCGAGCAGACCTACGAATTGGGTGTCAAGGCCTACGAGATGGGGCAGGCCGCGCTCAATCAGAACCGGCTCCTCCAGCACGCGCGTCCCGTCATGCACGCATTCGCGCAGCGCACCGGGATCACGATTCAGCTCGGCGTCGTCGACCGCGGGGACACCGTCTACCTGACCAAGATCAACGGGCGCGCATCGGGTTCCACCCCGACTGCTGTCGGACAGCGGGTGCCGGCGCACCTCACCGCGCTCGGCAAGGTCGTCATGGCCCACTCTGCGGTCTCCGGGACATCCTCGGCCCGTGGGCTCCACGGCGCCACCGAGAGCAAGCACGGCACCCCTACCGCCTCGAGCCGCTTCGAGGAGGAAATGGCCCTGGTCCGAGACCGTGGCGCCGCGTTCGATCGAGGTGAAGCGTTCCCCGGCATCGCGTGCGTCGGCGTGTCGATCGGCCCGCCGGATCACATGTACGGCAATCTGGCGGCGCTGTCCGTCTGCGCGCCCGTGGGCACGTTCGACCATCAGAAGATGGTCGCTCCGCTGCGTATGGTCGCGGGAGAAATCTGGCAGCGCTGCGTGGCCGCGGACCTCGCGGCCCACTGAGCCCCTTCGTCGAACACCGAGCCGGTTCGTCGAACCTCGCTGTCACCGAACACGTCGGACGCGGTGTCCCCTGCAGGCACCGCGGCCGATGGACGTTCTCCGATCTCAGGCGGACACCGACATGCCGCGGGCTGTTGCGGCGACGGCGCCACAGAGAGCAGTCACCCCGAACCGGCTACTTCCACGTCGAACGTGTTGCCTCGCAGCAGTATTTACCGCGCGTTCCGTCGGAGTCCGTGGAACTCCGTCACGGACCCTGACGGCGCCTACGCCTCGGAGCGAGCGGGTCGCCCGCTCAACGGTCGGAAGGCTCGGAGACCGCGCGTTGTACGAACTCGACGAGATAGCCGTCCGGATCGCGGACGGATCCGATCACCATGCCGTACGCCTCGAGTCCGGTCGCCGGGGTCACCTCGGTACCGCCGTGCGCACAGGCGTCGGCCATCTGCGCTTCGGTGTCGGTGGTGTTGACGACGATCTTGACGAGCATGTTGCCGTGGTCGGGCGCGGCGTCCGCGCCCCCGTCCGTCGGAAGCACCAGTTCGAGTCCGGCGACACCGGCCCGGACGATCGTGGCCCGGAACGCCGGGGTGGTGAGATCCTTGTCGTGCACGAATCCGCAACCCCGAACGTAGAACTCGACGGCGCGATCGAGATCGGCCACCCGCAGCGCTGTGAGCGACATCGTGGTCTGCAGGCTCGCGTCCGGCGTCACCGCGTCTGCGACCCTCCGTTGAAGTCCAACGTCTGTCCGGTGATACCACCGGCCTCGTCGGATGCGAGATAGGCGCAGAACGCCCCGACCTCGATCGGGTCGCCCAGACGGCCGATCGGGATCGTCCGCAGGATCTGCTCGATCATCTCGGGGCTCATCTTGTCCTCGAGGTTCTTCTGGTGGCCGAGCGCCACGATATTGGCGGTCACACCGTACTTGCCGGTCTCGGCGGCGAGATGACGGATGAAGCCTTCGATGCCGCTCTTGCCGGTCGCGTACATCGTCTGGTTGATGTCCTGGCCTGTCCGCGCGGATCCCGACGAGATCTGGACGACCCGCCCCCAGCCGGCGTCGCACATTCCGTCGAGGGCGACCTTGATGCAGTTCATGGACCCGAAGATGTTCAGGTCGATCGGCGCCCGCCATTCTTCGGGCGACAGCTCCCGGAACGGTTTGATCACGCGACCTTCGGCGACACCAGCGTTGTTGACGACGATGTCGACGTGCCCACCCAGTTCCGCTTCCGCGGCGCGCACGTGCTCCAGGGTGGCGTCGAAGTCTGTGACGTCGAACGCCGAGGCGACGGCCACGTTGCCCTCTTCCACGATTGCAGCCGCGACCTTTTCGGCGCGCTCCGCGTGCAGATCGTTGACGATGACCGCGGCGCCTTGTCGCGCCAGCACTTTCGCGATTCCTTCACCGACGCTCTGTCCGCCACCACTGACCAGCGCGATGCGTCCCGCCAAGCTGAACACAGGTACTCCTTCCCGCCGCCGCCTGCGCGGCGACTTGTGGTGCAGCCAGTGCACAGCAGCCCGGCAGTTTTTGTCAATCAAAATTGGATCCAAAAAGTGGATTCAATCTGCTACCGTCGCCGCATGACCCAGACTTCTCCCGATGCGGACCTGGGTGCAGGCCCGACGGAACCGCCCGTTCTCACTTCTTTCGCCGACGGCGTCGCCCGCCTCACCCTCAACAATCCCCGTCGCAAGAACGCGATCACCCTCGAGATGGCCGCAGAGATCGTCGCCTTCTGCGACCGCGTCGAATCCGACCCGACGATCGGCGTCGCCGTGATCGAGGCCAACGGCAGCTACTTCTGCAGCGGCGCCGACACCCGCGACCTCGCGTCGTCGTCCTCCGATCCTGCTGCCCCCGAGTCGGTTCGCCGCACTTCCGCCGTCTACGGCGCATTCGTGCGCGTCGGTTCGCTTCCTGTGCCGACCCTCGCGGTCGTGGTCGGCGGCGCAGTCGGTGCCGGACTGAATCTCGCGATGGCCGCCGACATCATGGTGGTCACCCCGGACACCGTGCTCGACAGCGGCTTCTCCGCCCGCGGGATCCACCCCGGTGGCGGGCACATCTCCCTGCTCGGGCGGGCCCTCGGCTGGTCGGGAGCCATCGCTCTTGCCGCCTGCGGCCGAACGTTGACGGGGACCGAAGCCGTCGCCCGGGGTCTGGCCTACACCGCGGTCGCGG
>NZ_JADZGH010000206.1:0-5513 GCF_015865005.1 Rhodococcus sp. CX | reverse complement strand
CCGCCGCATCATGACCAGCGCACGTCTGGAACTCGGTCCCCCGGCCGTCGGCTGGGCGTCTGCACTCGAAATCGAGCGCGGCGTGCAGATGTGGTCGATGTCGCGGAAAGGCAACGCCGCGTGGTCGTCCCGAGGACCGAATCGCTCATGACCGCTGTGCGTACCGAACATCCCGATCCCACGGATACCCGACTCGAGGACCTGCGCGCCGACGTGCGCGGCTTCCTCGCCGACGAACTCGCCCGCGGCAGTTACGTTCCGGACGTCGACAGCTGGATGACCGGGTTCGACCCCGGTTTCAGCGGCCGCGTGGCCGAGCGAGGCTGGCTCGGCCTGACGGTGCCCACCCGATACGGCGGACGCGGACGCAGCCCCCTCGAACGCTTCGTCGTCAACGAGGAGATGCTCGCTCACGGTGCCCCGGTCGCGGCGCACTGGATCGCCGACCGGCAGATGGCCCCGAGCATCCTCGCGAACGGTTCCGAGGAACAGAAGCAGCGCTATCTTCCCGGAATCTCCGCCGGCACCACGTTCTTCGCGATCGGTATGAGCGAACCGGACGCGGGCTCGGACCTGGCAGCGGTCCGCACGCGCGCTGTCGACAACGGTGATTCGTGGACGATCAGCGGAACCAAGGTGTGGACCACCGGCGCGCATCTCGCGCACGCGATGGTGGTGCTCGCCCGCACCGACGGACAACCCGCCGACCGGCAGAACGGCTTGTCCCAGTTCATCGTCGATCTCCCCCACCCCGACATCGAGATCCGTCCACTCCGAAGCATCGACGGGCAGCAGCATTTCAACGAGGTCGTCTTCCACGACGCGCGCGTGCCCGCGTCCGCACTGCTCGGGGTCCGTGGCAACGGCTGGACCCAGGTGATGAGCGAGCTCGCGTTCGAACGCTCGGGACCCGAGCGCTACCTCAGCACGATGCCGCTCCTGCGCGCATGGTCCGCGCACCTCGCCGAGGCCGGCGCGACGCCCGGCCAGAGGGAGACCCTGGGCATACTGACGGCGCGTGCTTGGGCCCTGCGGCGAATGTCGCTGCGAGTCGCCGCCGAACTCACCGCGGGACGCAAGCCCGACGTACTCGCAGCGATGGTCAAGGACCTCGGCTCGACGTTCGAAGGCGACCTCGTCGAGGCCGTGCGATCGTCCGGCCGTGTCGGAGCACGCCGCGGCGGTGCAGATCCACTCGCCCGCATGCTGGCCCAAAGTGTCCTGCACACACCGGTGTTCACCCTTCGAGGTGGCACCAACGAGATCCTGCGCGGGATCGTCGCCCGCGGTCTGGGGGTTCGATGAGCGAGTTCACCGCCGAGCTGATCTCGGCCACCACGTCGATGATCGATCGCATCGGCGTCGATCTGCAGACCCCCGCTCGGGGCATGGACAGCGCGATCTGGGCACAGCTCGGTGCCGCCGGCTTCACCACCATCGGTATCCCCGAAACCGCGGGCGGCGACGGGGCGACACTCGCCGACGTGCTCGCGATCGTGGCGGTCGCAGCGCGACGCGGCGCGCTGACCCCGTTGATCGAACACACGGTCCTGGCCCACTGGCTCGCCGCATCGGCGGGTCACACACCGACCGCGGCAACCGCGTCTGCCGCAGTGGGACATTCGTGCTCGGTCCGTTCCCTCGACGGCGCCACCGTTCTGAACGGCACGGTCACCGACGTCGCCTACGCCGGGGACGCGGACACGCTCGTCGTGCTGCTCCCGCCCGACCCCGGCGCCGAAGGATCGGCCGTCGCGATAGTGGCGATGTCCGGACCCGGCGTCACCGTCACAGCCGAAGTGGATCCGATCGGCGTCTCGATCGGGGACCTCACCTTCGAGGACACGCCCGTCCTGTTCCACGGTGCTGCCCCGGTCTCGCTCGACGAGTTCGTCCGGCGGGGCGCGCTCGCCTATGCGGCCGCCACGGCCGCGGCGGCCGCCGCCGTACACGACCACACGCTGCGCTATGCCTCCGAACGCATCCAGTTCGGGAGGCCCCTCGCAAAGTTCCAGGCGGTTCAGCAACGACTGGCACAGCTCGCTGCTCTGACCACCATGATGGAGATCGCGGTGGACACGGCGACCGCGGCCGACGACACCCCCGAGGACCCGTACGTGGCGACGGCCGCCGCGAAGGTGGTGACGGCGATGTCCGCCCAGCCTGTCGCTTCCGCGGGCCACCAGATCCACGGCGCCATCGGAACCACGTCCGAACACCCGCTCGGCCGGTTCACCACGTCTCTGTGGAGCTGGCGCGACCGCCACGGCTCGGAAGGGTTCTGGGCCGATGCCCTGGCGCGCCGCATCCTCGACGACGGCGCGGACGTCTGGGATGTCGTCGTCGGAACCCGATCGGCGCACGACGAGTCACCGACGACCACGAACAGGAGCCGGCAGTGAGCATTTCCCCACCGGCGGGCGGAACCGCACAACCGACCGCTGCTGACAGCCCCGTCATCGACGGCCGCGCTGCATGGCGTGCAGCGGAGCAGAACACGGGGATCGGCGTCCTGGCCGGTCTGCGGGTTCTCGACCTCAGCCGGGTCCTGGCCGGCCCGTACACAGCCCAGACACTGGCCGACCACGGCGCGGAAGTCATCAAGGTGGAAGCACCCACCGGCGACGAAACACGGGGCTGGGGACCACCTTTCGACGAGGGCGGACAGAGCAGCGCGTACTACGCCGGGCTCAACCACAGCAAGGAGAACATCTGCCTCGACCTGCGCACCACCGCCGGTCGCGACGTGCTGCGCCACCTGCTGGACGGTGCCGACGTGGTGATCGAGAACTTCAAGGCCGGCACCATGGCCCGGTGGGGCTTCGACTACGAGACCGTGCTGACCGAGACCAACCCGCGACTGGTGTACTGCCGGATCACCGGGTTCGGCGTCGACGGGCCGATGGCCGGTCTGCCCGGATACGACGCGGTGCTGCAGTCCTTCGGCGGGTTGATGAGCGTCAACGGCTACCCGGACGGTAACCCGCTGCGTGTCGGCGTCCCCGTCGTCGACATCGTCGCCTCGCACATGGCCGTCAGCGGCATCCTGCTCGCCCTGACCGAACGCGAACGCAGCGGCCGCGGACAACTCGTCGACATCACGCTTCTCGACTCGGTGATCTCTCTCCTGCACCCGCACGCCTCCAACTGGGTCTCCAGCGGGAAGGTGCCGCAGCGCACGGGCGACTATCACCCCACGGTCGTGCCGTACCAGGTGTTCGCGGCCCGCGACGGCGACTTCTTCGTCAGCGCCGCCAACGACCGGCAGTTCCGCTCGTTGGTCGCGGTGCTCGGCGTCCCGGAACTCGCCGACGACCCGCGCTTCGTCTCCAACGCCGTACGCTCCCGGCACCGCGACGAACTCTCCGCCCTGCTCGCCGAACGCATCGCCCGATGGAACCGTGACGACCTCGCGGCCGAGCTCGAACGTGCCGGTGTCGCCGCCAGCCCGGTCAACACGGTGGACCAGGCGCTCACCGCCCCGCAAACCGTTCACCGCGGATTGTTCCTCGACACGGTCGACTATCGTGGCCTGGGCGTACCGATCAAACTCGGCCGCAGCTCGACGCGAACCCCGCGCCGAGCCGTACCGCGCGGAGCCGACACCGAGGCGATCCTCGGTGCGATGGGGTACGGCGTGGACGACGTCGACGCCCTGAGAAGCGACGGTGCGCTCGACAGGGCATGACCGACAGCCACCGGTCCGACAGTGGCGCGAGGAGGGACCGAGGTGAGCCGACACGCTACAGCGGCCGATGGGGATGCCACCGGCTCGCGCGGAGGCGCGTCCGTTCGCGGCGCCGACTGGGTGGCCACCGAGATCGAACGCATGATCATCACCGGCGACCTGCTCCCCGGTCAGCCCATCCGGCAGGAAATGATGGCCGAACGGCTCGGTGTCAGTCGCCTCCCGATCCGGGAGGGACTGCGCGAACTGGCCTCGCAGGGCCTCGTCGAGCACCGCAGGAACGTCGGCTATGCCGTCGTGAGGCTCGAGCAGTCGGAGTTCGACCAGATCTACCTGATGCGGCACGCCCTGGAGCGCGAGGTGCTGGCTTCCCTCCCCGCCTTCGACGACGCGGCACTCGCCGAGGTCCGTGGCCTCGGTGACCGCGTCGCCGCCGCGGCGGACCGCAACGACCTCCTGGAAATGCGACTGGCGAACCAGGATTTCCACTTCGCAATGTTCGACCGATCACCGTTGGGTCTGGTGGTGGCCGAGATCCGCAGACTGTGGCGCCTGGCCATGCCGTATCACGCGGCCTACCTCTTCGACGCCGAAGTGCGCCGACGGGTCGTGACCGAACACGAAGCCATGATCGACGCGCTCGCCGACCACGACAACGAGCGCCTGATCGCACTGATGAACGAGCACCGACGTGGCGGAGAGGCCGGCACCGGGATGTTGTTGCGCAACACGACCCGCACCGAGTCCTGATACGACCCCGTCACGTTCCCCCACCCGGGCCGAGGTCCGGCCGACCGAGGAGAACCAGACTTGCCTGCCACCGAACCCGACGTCCGGCACGAATCCGTCTGGGACGACGATGTGGAGGTGATCGTGCAGCGCATGGCCGCCTCCGGCGCACGGCCCATGCGAGAGATCGGAGTCGAGGGTGCGAGACGCAACCTCGAGTCGATCGTCCGTCCCGCAGGTCCGGAAATGCGATCGATCGCCGACACGGGATTCGAAGGCCCCCACGGGACGGTGGCGGTCCGCGTCTACCGTCCCGTGGTCGCGCCCGCAGCCGACGCACCCGCGCTGCTGTGGTTCCACGGCGGTGGCATGATCATGGGCTCGCTGGATTCCTTCGACCGCCTGGTCCGGGACGTCGCGGAAGTCACCGGCGCGGTGATCGCCAACGTCGACTACAGGCTTGCCCCCGAGTACGCGTACCCCGTCGCCCACGACGAGGCGTACGCGGCGCTGTGTTGGTTCCATGAACAGGCGTCCGTCCTCGGGGTCGACGCCGGCCGCATCGGCGTCGGCGGGGACAGCGCCGGAGGTGGCCTGGCCGCGGCGACAGCACTGCGCGCGCGCAACGAAGGCGGCCCGGCGATCGCTCAGCAGGTCTTGTTCTACCCGGGTCTGGAGCGCCGCTGCGATCGGCCGTCCATGCGGGAATTCGGTGACAGCCCGTTCCTGACTGCGGCGGACATCGATTGGATGAAGGACCTCTATCTCGGCGACGATCCGGCCACCGACGACGAGTACGGGACACCCGCACTCGCTTCGTCGCTGGCCGGGCTACCGCCGGCGATCATCGCGGTCGGACACGCCGACCCACTGCGCGACGGCGTCGAAGACTACGGAAACCGCCTCCGCGACGCCGGTGTGCCGACGGCGCAGCTGCGGTATCCCGGCGTGGGGCACGGTTTCGCGATGCAGACCGCGACGGTCGCGCGGGCGCGGGCGGCCATGGCCGAGGTGGGCGCCCTGGTGGCGGCACGATTCGCGGTCCACCGCTGAGGGTCGACGCAAACGGATGAGGCGGTGCGACCCGGTTGCGGGT
>NZ_JADZGH010000205.1:6125-6318 GCF_015865005.1 Rhodococcus sp. CX | reverse complement strand
CGCGGGCCTGACGGCCGAACGGTTCCTCGTGGATCCGTTCGCCGGAGACGGCCGGCGCATGTATCGCACGGGTGACCTGGTGCGCTGGGTGCCCGGGGCGCCGACGCCGCGTATCGAGTACGTCGGCCGCAGCGACTTCCAGGTGAAGATCCGCGGTTTCCGCATCGAACTCGGTGAGATCGACGCGACCCTC
>NZ_JADZGH010000205.1:5142-6115 GCF_015865005.1 Rhodococcus sp. CX | reverse complement strand
GGCCGTGCCGGGGCGTTCGGTGCGCGTGGACGCGCTGACGGCGTTCGTCGCCGATCGCCTGCCCTCGCACATGGTGCCCGCGGCGATCGTCGTCCTCGACGAGGTCCCGCTGACCCCGCAGGGCAAGCTCGACCGGAAGGCGTTGCCCGCGCCGGTTTTCGAGACCAAGGTGTTCCGCTCCCCGTCGACCCCCGTCGAGGAGATCGTCGCCAACACGTTCGCCGACGTGCTCGGCGTGACGCGGGTCGGCGTCGACGACGACTTCTTCGAGCTGGGCGGCAACTCCCTCATCGCGACCCAGGTCGTCTCGCGGCTCGGTGCCGCGCTGCACACCACGGTCCCGGTCCGGGCGCTGTTCGAGGCCTCGACCGTCGAAGCGCTCGCTGCCCGGGTCGAGCAGCATGCCGGTGCCGGCGGTCGCGCCGCACTGGCACCGATGGAGCGCCCGGACCGGATCCCTCTGTCGCTCGCGCAGCAGCGCATGTGGTTCCTCAACCGTTTCGACACGGGCTCGGCGGTCAACAACATTCCGGTCGTGATCCGGCTCAGCGGTGAACTCGACATCATCGCGCTGCAGGTCGCGGTCATCGACGTGACCGAGCGGCACGAGTCGCTGCGGACGATCTTCCCGGACTCGCCGGACGGCCCGCGGCAGGTCGTGCAGGAGGCGGTGCAGACCGTTCCCGACCTGACACCCGAGCAGGTCACCCCGGAGGAACTCCAGGACAAGCTGTTCAAACTCGCTTCCGTCGGCTTCGACGTGACCTCCGAAGTTCCGATGCACGCCCGGCTGTTCGAGATCGGTGAACGCGACTACGTCCTCGGCATGGTCGTCCACCACATCTCCGCGGACGGCTGGTCGATGGGGCCGCTCGCCCGGGACGTCATGGTGGCCTATGCCGCGCGGTCGTCGTGGGACGCCCCGGCCTGGGCGCCGCTTCCGGTGCAGTACGCCGACTTCGCGCTCTGGCAG
>NZ_JADZGH010000205.1:0-5132 GCF_015865005.1 Rhodococcus sp. CX | reverse complement strand
TTCGCTGATCTCACGTCAGCTGGACTACTGGTCGGCCACGCTGGCCGGCCTGCCGGATCAGCTCGACCTGCCCAGCGATCGCCCGCGTCCGTCCACCGCGTCCTTCGCGGGCGCGAGCATCCGCTTCACCGTGGAACCGGAACTGCATTCGGCCCTCAACACGTTCGCGCGGGAACACGCGACCACCCTGTTCATGGTCGTGCACAGCGCGCTGGCGGTGCTGCTGTCGCGCCTGTCGGGATCGAACGACGTCGCGATCGGCACCCCGGTCGCGGGCCGTGGTGAAGCCGGTCTCGACGATCTGGTCGGCATGTTCGTCAACACGCTGGTCCTGCGCACCCCGGTCGATCCGGCCGAGTCGTTCAGCGACCTGCTCGGCCGGGTGCGCGAGGTGGACCTCGGGGCGTTCGGGCACGCGGACGTGCCGTTCGAGCGTCTGGTCGAGGTGCTCAACCCGGCCCGTTCGCAGGCCCGGCACCCGCTGTTCCAGGTGATGCTGGCGTTCCAGAATCTCGCCCAGACGTCGTTCGAGCTGCCCGGCCTGTCCGTGAGCGGTCTCGACTTCGACGCGCAGGTGTCGAAGTTCGATCTGCAGGTCACGCTCACCGAATCGATCGACGAGCAGGGTTCGCCGGCCGGCATGGCCGCCGAACTGACCTATGCGACCGATCTTTTCGACGAATCGACGGTCCGTTCCTTCGCCGAGCGTTTCGTGCGGCTGCTCGAGGCCGTGGTCTCGGAGCCGTCCACGCTGGTCGGTGACCTCCCGTTGTTGGGTGCTCAGGAGCGGGCGTTGGTGTTGGAGTCGTGGAACGACACGGCGCATGAGGTGGATTCGGCTGCGACGCTGGTCGATCTGTTCGAGGCGCAGGTGGTGCGGACGCCGGGTGCGGTGGCGGTGGTGTTCGACGGTGTGGCGCTGTCGTATGGGGAGTTCGCGTCGCGGGTGCGGCGGTTGGCGCGTTTCCTGGTGGCCGAGGGTGTGGGTCCGGAGTCGTTGGTGGCTGTGGGGATGCGCCGGTCGGTGGAGATGTTGGTCGCTGTGTATGCGGTGATCGAGGCCGGTGGTGCGTATGTGCCGGTGGATCCGGATCAGCCGGTGGAGCGGGTGGGTTACATCCTGGAGACGGCGGATCCGGTGGTGGTGTTGTCCACCTCGCGGGATGGTTTTGCGGTGCCGGGGGATCGGTCCGTGGTGTGGGTGGACGAGTTGGATGTGTCGGGTTTTTCCGATGCGCCGTTGTCCGATGCGGATCGGTGGGGTGTGGTGCGGCCGCAGGGGGCGGCCTATGTGATTTTCACGTCGGGGTCGACGGGGCGTCCGAAGGGTGTGGCGGTTTCGCATGCGGCGATCGTGAATCGGTTGCTGTGGATGCAGGCGCAGTACGGTCTGTCCGGCTCGGATGTGGTGTTGCAGAAGACGCCGTTCACGTTCGATGTGTCGGTGTGGGAGTTGTTCTGGCCGTTGCAGGTTGGTGCGCGGTTGGTGGTGGCGCGGCCGGACGGTCATCGGGATCCGGCGTATCTGGTGCGGGCGATCGTCGAGTACGGGGTGTCGGTGGTGCATTTCGTGCCGTCGATGTTGTCGGTGTTCGTGGCGGAGCCGTCGGTGGTCGAGGCGCGGTCGTTGCGGTTGGTGTTCGCCTCGGGTGAGGCGTTGCCGGGTTCGGTGGCGTTGCGGTTGCGTGAGTTGTTGCCGTCGGTGCGGGTGCACAATCTGTACGGTCCGACCGAGGCTGCGGTGGATGTGACCTTCCACGAGGTGTCGGATGCGGATCGGGTGTCGGTGCCGATCGGTGTGCCGGTGTGGAACACGCAGGTGTTCGTGTTGGACGGGCGGTTGGCGCCGGTGCCGGTGGGGGTGGCCGGTGAGTTGTATCTGGCCGGGGATCAGTTGGCGCGGGGGTATGTGGCGCGTGCGGATCTGACGGCGGATCGGTTCGTGGCCAACCCCTATGGAGCCTCCGGGGCGCGGATGTATCGCACGGGTGATCTGGTGCGGTGGTCGGTGTCGGGGGAGTTGGAGTACATCGGGCGGACCGATTTCCAGGTGAAGGTGCGCGGGTTGCGTATCGAGCTGGGGGAGATCGAGTCGGCGTTGCTGGATGTGGCTGCGGTGGCGCAGGCCGTGGTGGTGGTGCACGACGGTGATCTGGGTCAGCAGCTGGTGGGTTATGTGGTGCCGGAGTCGGGTGCGGTGGTCGACTCGGGTGCGGTGCGGGCCGAGTTGGGTTCGGTGTTGCCGGGGTACATGGTTCCGGATGCGTTGGTGGTGCTCGACGAGTTCCCGTTGAACGCGTCGGGGAAGTTGGATCGGAAGTTGTTGCCGGCGCCGGTGTTCGAGGCGCGGGAGTTCCGGGTGCCGTCGACTCCGGTGGAGGAGATCGTGGCGGGGGTGTTCGCCGATGTGCTCGGGGTGGAGCGGGTCGGTGCGGATGACGATTTCTTTGCGTTGGGTGGTAATTCGCTGATCGCGACCCAGGTCGTCGCGCGGATCGCCGCGGCACTCGACGTCCAGCTCGGCGTGCGCACGGTGTTCGAGTCTCCGACGGTTTCCGAACTGGCGCAGGCTATTTCGGAGTCGCGCGCCGGAGATCGCCGACGGCCGGCGCTCGTTCGCTACCCCCGTCCGGACGAGATTCCGCTCTCGCTGGCTCAGCAGCGGATGTGGTTCCTCAACCAGTTCGACCCGTCCGCCGCCACCTACAACCTGCCGTTCGTGCTGCGCATGGAGGGCAACGTGGACGTCGAGGCGCTCCGGGCGGCGCTGTACGACGTCGTGGAGCGGCACGAGTCGCTGCGCACCGTCTTCCCCGAATCGGGTGCCGGGGCGTACCAGCTGATCCTGCCGATCGGGGACGTCGACCTCGGTCTCGAGGAGGAGTTCGCCGGTCCCGACGAGCTTCCCGGAGTCCTCGCCGAGTTCGCATCGGCGGGATTCGATGTCTCCCAAGAGATTCCGGTTCGCTGCCGACTGTTCCGCATGGGTGCGAACGAAGTCGCGCTCGCCATGGTCATCCACCACATCGCGGCCGACGGCGTGTCCTTCGGTCCGCTCGCGCGCGACATGGCGGCGGCCTATGTCGCACGCACCGAATCGACCGAAGCGACCTGGGCGCCGCTGTCCGTGCAGTACGCCGACTACACCCTGTGGCAGCGCGACGTCCTCGGTGACGAGGCCGACCCGACCTCGCTCGCCGCGATGCAGATCGAATACTGGTCGAACCAGCTCGCCGGGATCCCCGAACAGCTCGACCTGCCCTCGGACCGGCGACGGCCGGCGGTGCAGTCCTTCGTGGGTCGCCGCGTCGGGTTCGACATCGACGCACGCACCTACCGCGCACTCGAGGAACTTGCTCGCGAACAGAATGTTTCGCTGTTCATGGTCATGCACTCGGCGCTGGCGGTCCTGCTCGCCCGGCTCTCCGCCACGGAGGACATCGCCGTGGGGACCCCGATCGCCGGTCGTGGCGAGGAAGCCCTCGACGACCTGATCGGCATGTTCGTCAACACCCTGGTGCTGCGGACCCGGATCGTCCCGAAGACGTCGTTCACGGAGCTGCTGCAGCAGGTGCGGGAGATCGACCTGGGGGCCTTCGCCAACGCGGATGTGCCGTTCGAGCGGCTCGTCGAGGTCCTCAAGCCGGCACGTTCGCAGTCCCGGCACCCGCTGGTCCAGGTCGTGCTGGCCTACCAGAACATGGGGAACACCAGTCTCGAACTGCCCGGTCTGACGATCGAGGCGAGCGAGGTCGACGTCGACGTCGCAAAGTTCGATCTGCAGCTGACCCTGTCCGAACGCACCGACAGCACCGGCGCGACCGTCGGTCTCGGGGCCGAATTCGTCTATGCCACAGATCTGTTCGACGTCTCGACGGTGCGTGGCTTCGCCGAGCGGTTCCAGCGCCTGCTCGGGGCCATCGTCGCCGATCCGAAGCGGTCCGTCGGCGATCTCGAGATCCTCGATGTGGGTGAGCGGCGCGCGCTCGTCTCCACGACCGGTGCCGGCGGTGCCGAACCGGCCACCCTGGCCCGGTTGCTGACCGACGCCGCTTCCCGGAACCCGGACGGCACGGCCCTCGTCTCGGGAGACCGGACGCTGACCTATCGCGAACTCGACGCGGTCTCTTCGCAATTCGCGCGCATGCTGATCGCCCGCGGAATCGGCCCCGAGTCCGTGGTGGCGATCGCGGTGCCGCGGTCGATCGATTCGGTGATCTCGTGGTGGGCGGTCGCCAAGTCCGGTGCCGCCTTCGTTCCGGTGGACCCGAACTACCCCGCCGACCGTATCGAGCACATGATCGTCGATTCGGGTGCCGAGCTGGGCCTGACGACGGAGCAGTACCGGTCGGTCCTGCCGGGTGGCGTCACCTGGCTCGCGGTCGACGACGCCGAATTCCTCGGCGACCGCGCGGTCGCCTCGCCGGCTCCGATCACCGACGCGGACAGGATCCGCCCGCTGCGCCTGGACAACCTCGCGTACCTGATCTACACCTCCGGTTCCACGGGCACCCCGAAGGGTGTCGCGGTCACCCACTCCGGCCTCGCCGGATTTGAGGCCGAACAGCGGGACCGGTACGGCATCGGGCCGTCCTCGCGCACACTGCATTTCGCCTCGCCCAGCTTCGACGCGTCGATTCTGGAGTTGCTGCTCGCGACCGCCGGTTCGGCGGCGATGGTGATCGTCCCGACCTCCGTCTTCGGTGGCAGCGACCTGGCGGACGTGCTGGTCCGCGGCCGGGTCACGCACGCGTTCGTCACCCCTGCGGCCCTGGGATCGGTGGATCCCACCGGTCTGCCGGACCTGCGCGTCGTCGTGGTCGGCGGCGAAGCGTGCTCGCCGGAACTCGTCGCCCGGTGGGTGCCGGGCCGGTCGATGTTCAACGCGTACGGGCCGACCGAGGCGACCGTCGCGTCCAACATCTCCGACGCGCTGGTCGCGGGCGAGCCGATCGTCATCGGCGGCCCGATCCGCGGCGTGACGACCTACGTGCTCGACTCGAGGCTCGGCCCGGTGCCGGAGGGCGTCGTCGGTGAGCTCTACATCTCGGGTGCGGGTGTGGCCCGCGGATACCACGCCCGCGCGGGCCTGACGGCCGAACGGTTCCTCGTGGATCCGTTCGCCGGAGACG
>NZ_JADZGH010000204.1:958-2040 GCF_015865005.1 Rhodococcus sp. CX | reverse complement strand
GCCGGATTCGACGGTGAGATCGTCCTGGTCGGTGCGGAGCCGCACCTGCCCTACGACCGCCCGCCGCTGTCGAAGGACGTGATCCGCGGCGAACGCGAGGACACGACGCTGCGGCCGCGCGAGTTCTTCGACGAGCAGCGCATCGACCTGCGGCTCGGCGTCGCGGTGGAGTCGCTCGACGACGCCGCGCGCACCGTCGCGCTGGCCGACGGCACCTCGCTCGGCTACGACGAGCTGGTCGTCGCGACGGGTCTGCGTCCCCGCCGCATCCCCGGCCTGCCCGAGCTCGCCGGAGTGCACGTGCTGCGGTCCGTCGAGGACAGTGTGGGTCTGCGCGCCGACATCCGCCCCGGCGGCACGGCCCTGATCGTCGGCGCCGGTTTCATCGGCTGCGAGGTCGCGGCGAGCCTGCGGGCGTGCGGCATGGACGTCGTGCTCGTGGAGCCGCAGCCCACACCGCTCGCGTCGGTGCTCGGTGCCGAGGTCGGCGGGTTCGTCGAGCGCCTGCACACCGCCGAGGGTGTGGACGTGCGCTCCGGGGTCGGGCTCACCGAGCTGCGCGGCGACGACCGGGTCACCGGCGCGGTCCTCGGGGACGGCACCGAGGTCGCGGTGGACCTGGTGGTCCTCGGTATCGGATCGGTCCCGGTCACCGAGTGGCTGGACGGTTCGGGTGTGACCGTCGACAACGGCGTGGTGTGCGACATCGTGGGCCGCACCTCCGCCGATCACGTGTGGGCGGTCGGCGACGTCGCGTCCTGGCAGCTGCCCGAGGGCGGCCGGAAGCGGGTCGAGCACTGGACGAGCGCAGGGGAGCAGGCCGCCGTGCTCGCGAAGGCGCTGCTCGGCGCCGACGGCGACCGGGCTGCTCAGGTCCCGTACTTCTGGAGCGACCAGTACGACGTGAAGATCCAGGGTCTGGGCGCGGTGTCGGCTCAGGACACCGTGCACGTGGTGCACGACGACGGCCGTAAGTTCCTCGTCTACTACGAGCGGGACGGCCGACTCGTCGGGGTGGTCGGCGGTGGTCTGCCGGCCCGGGTGATGAAGACGCGCGCGAAGATCGCGGCGGGTGCTCCGAT
>NZ_JADZGH010000204.1:0-842 GCF_015865005.1 Rhodococcus sp. CX | reverse complement strand
TGCTCGCACCGACCTCGTGATCGGGCACGTCCTGTGCCCGCCCCCGCCCGCCGCATCGGCGTCGCGCGCTAAATTCGTACGGTGATCGTTGCGCTCATCGACTCGGGATTCGGTTTGCTGCCGACCTCGGCGTGGCTGCGCCGATTGCGGCCCGACCTGGATCTGATGCTGTCGATGGACCCGGCCGGAGCGCCGTGGGGCCCGAAGCCGCGGGACTGGGTGATCGAGCGGGTCGTCACCACCGCGCGGCGCGCGGTCCGGCGCGGCGCCGACGTGGTGGTGCTGCCGTGCAACACCGCCTCGGTCACCGCCCTCGACGAGGTCCGCCGCGACCTCGGCGACGGCGTTCCCGTGGTCGGCACGGTCCCGGCGATCAAACCGGCCGCGGCGGTGTGCGACTCGGTGGCGATCTGGGCGACCGCCGCGACCACCGCCAGCAGCTACCAGGCCGATCTCATCGCGCAGTTCGCGAACGGCAGCGAAGTCGTCGGCGTCGCGTGTCACGGGCTGGCCGACGCCATCGACCGCGGCGACCGGGCGGGCGCCGCAGCGGCCATCGCCTCCGCGGTCGAGCGCACCCCGGCCGACGTCAGCGGGGTCGTGCTCGGCTGCACGCACTATCCGCTGGTCGCCGACTCGATCGCGGCGCAGCTGCCCGCCGGTGTGCGGTTGTTCGACAGCGCCGAGGCCGTCGCCCGCCAGACCCTGCGCCGCATCGATGCGCTCGGCCGGGAGGATCGCGGAGCGGGCCGCGTCGAGGTGTTCCTCAGCGGTGAACCGGGAGCGTTGCCGGCGGGGGCCCGGGCCTTCGAAGCCGGGAGGATCCTGCTCGCCCCCGCCGG
>NZ_JADZGH010000203.1:22270-24019 GCF_015865005.1 Rhodococcus sp. CX | reverse complement strand
GAGATGTGTATAAGAGACAGGCCCCGGATCGTCCACGCCAACGGGAAGGAATACCAGCCGTTCTCGCCGCCGATGCTCTCGACGACCGGCCACACCTCCCGCGCGGGGCAGTCGCAGTCCAGGCTGCGTTCGTCGGTGAACACCACTTCCCCGGCCCAGTTGGGATCGGACGGCAGCGGGTCAGCGGGTGCGCCGACCGGTGAGGCGTTCGCCCACGTGGTTTCCACCTCGCCGCGATCGATGCGGCGCAACGCCAGCGCGACCGCGTCCCGGTATCCGGTCGTGCCGCCCGGTGGGGGAGGGATCACCGCGTCGATGTCGTGCTCCGAGACGACCGCATCGGTGCTCAACGATTCGATCAGTGCACGCCCCAACGACGGGGGAATGGGGGTGACCAGGCCGATCCACAGTCCGGCCAGTCTCGGGGTGAGGACCGGCAGCACCACGATGCGCCGCCGCCGCAGCCCCGCGACCTCCGCGTAGACCTGCAGCATCTCGCCGTAGCGCAGCACGTCGGGGCCACCGATGTCGAAGGTCCGGCTGCGCGGCAGCGGTGCGTCGGCGGCCGCGACGAGATAGTGCAGCACGTCGCGCACCGCGATCGGCTGGATCCGGTTGTTCACCCAGCGGGGTGTGGTCATCACCGGCAGACGGTTGCCAAGGTGGCGGATCATCTCGAACGACGCCGAACCCGACCCGATGACGACGCCCGCCTGCAGCACCAGCGTAGGTACCCCGGAGTCGAGGAGGATCCGGCCGACCTGTTCCCGCGACCGCAGGTGCGGCGAGAGCCGGTCGGAATTCGGATGCAGCCCACCGAGATACACGATCCGGCCGACACCGGTATGCTGCGCCGCCGCGGCGACGTGCTCGGCGGATCGCTGTTCGGCCTCCTCGAATTCGCCTCGCCCGCCCATGGAGTGGACGAGGTAGTAGACGACGTCGATGTCGCGGCACGCGGTCTCCACCGAGTCCGGATCGTCGAGATCGCCCTGCACCACGTCGACGTCACCGGCCCACGGGACGTCACGCAACTTGTCGGGGGTGCGGGCCAGCACCCGCACCCGATGCCCGGCGGCGACGAGGCGAGGGGCAAGCCGTCCGCCGATGTATCCGGTGGCGC
The DNA here is from genome assembly GCF_015865005.1 of Rhodococcus sp. CX. Lineage (NCBI taxonomy): Bacteria > Bacillati > Actinomycetota > Actinomycetes > Mycobacteriales > Nocardiaceae > Rhodococcus > Rhodococcus sp. CX. The sequence goes on along the minus strand of NZ_JADZGH010000203.1, from coordinate 22,896 downwards.
CGGTGACCAGGATACGCAGCGGGGCAGTCATGTCTGTTCGAGGATGTGCCCGAGTTGATGCCGTAGGCTGTCCTCGATGTGGGGACGTCGGTATGTGTGCCCGGCCTCGAGCAACCGGCGCGGCACGACGTGCTGGTCGGCGAGGGCGAGTTCACGGGCACCCTGGTCGCCGAGAAGCAGTTTCGGACCGAACGACGGCACCGGCAGCAGCGCCGGCCGGTGCAGCACGCTCGCCAGGATCCGCGTGTAGTCCTCGTTGCGGACCGGTTCCGGTGCAACGGCATTCACGGGTCCGGACAGCGACGGGTCCGCGAGCGCCCGGTGGTAGACGTCGATCAGATCGTCGATGTCGATCCACGACAGCCACTGCCGACCGTCGCCGAGCCGGCCGCCGAGCCCGGCCGCGAACAGCGGACGCAGGATCTGCAGGGTGCCGCCGCGTGGAGTCTGCACGATGCCGGTGCGCACGTGGACCACACGCAGGCCACCGGCTTCGGCGGGTTTCGTCGCGGCCTCCCAGTCGGCGACCAGGTCGGCGAGGAATCCCGAACCGCGGGAAGCGTTCTCGTCGAGCATCTCGTCGCCACGGTAGTAGCCGTACAGGCCGATCGCGGACGCGCACACGA
>NZ_JADZGH010000203.1:19858-22260 GCF_015865005.1 Rhodococcus sp. CX | reverse complement strand
GTGCTCGTCGGTGAATCGTCCCCCGATGGACGCACCCGCCAGATGCACGACGGCGTCCACGCCTTCGAGCAGATCCTCGGCTGGCTCCTGCGGATTCCATTGCCGCTCGTGGTGATCGCGGGGTGCTCGGCGCACGAGCCGGATCACCCGGTATCCGCCGCTGGTCAGGAACGCGGTCAGTGCGGTGCCGACCAGCCCGGAGGTCCCGGTGACCGCGACCGTCACCGGTCGCACACCCTGCGACTGGGCCCAGCGGTGTGCGTCCAGGTCGTCGGCGATCTGCCGGTGCCGGTAGCGGAAGGTCTGCAGCAGAAGCTTTTCCGGGATCGGGGTGTCCACCCGGTCGACGATGCGGGTGCGGCCGCGGCCGACCGCCTCGAAGATGTGCTCGTGCCGCCACGATGCGACGAGACCGGCGGGCAGCGAGGTGAGACCGTCGCGGCCCAGTTCGTCGACGAAGCGCGCGGGCGGATCGTAGTCTTCGGGCCGGTGGTCGGCGATCCACCGCAGGCCTCCGGGAAGGCCCAGCACCGCGCGGCCGTCGGCGAGCGAATCCGCCTCCGCGATCACCCGCATCGGCTGCCACGGCGGCATCAGCCGCTGGATCGCACCCGGCCGGGCGTGCCAGGCGAAGACCTCGTCGCGCGGCACGTCGACGATGCTCGAATACTCGATGCCCATGGTCCCCTCCGTATCAGCTTCGTCGTATCCGGTGGTTCGGGGCGGCGGTGTCCCCGGATGGGTGGATCTACCGTCTCGCGATCTCGCCGTACCGGGCCAGCGCGACCTGCCGTTCGTGTGTGTGGTCGACGATCGGGTCCGGATAGCCCGGGGACGATCCGTTCGGTGACGTGCCGGTCGGCGGCCGGTGCACCCCCTTGCCGGGAATGCCGCGCAGTTCGGGTACCCAACGGCGTACGTAGTCACCCGTCGGGTCGAACTTCTCGCCCTGGGTGGTCGGGTTGAACACCCGGAAGTAGGGTGCCGCGTCGGTGCCGCACCCGGCCGTCCACTGCCATCCGTGCTGGTTGGAGGCCAGATCGCCGTCGACGAGGTGATCCATGAAGTGCCGGGCGCCCCACCACCACGGCAGGTGCAGATCCTTCGTGAGGAACGAGGCGACGATCATCCGCACCCGGTTGTGCATCCAGCCCTCCGCGAGCAGCTGGCGCATGCCGGCGTCCACGATCGGGAATCCGGTGCGACCCTGCTTCCACGCGGTGAACGCGCGGTCCGCTTCCGGGCCGGTGTCGTAGCGGATGTTGTCGAACCGGTCGTTGTAGTTGCGGCGGGCGGTGTCCGGGCGGTGGTGCAGCACGTCGGCGTAGAAGTCGCGCCAGCACAGTTCGCTGCGCAGTGTCGTCGCGCCGGGATCGGAACGGTCGCGCAGGTCGTGCAGCAGGGTGCGCGGATGCACGCACCCGAACTTCAGGTACGGAGACAGCCGGCTGGTGCCGTCCAGGTCCGGGCGGTCCCGGTCGCTGTCGTACCGGTCCAGCGCGTCGTCGCGGAACTGCTGCCAGCGTTTCCGTGCCGCTGCCTCTCCGGCGGGCGGCAACGCGACCCCGAGGCTGTCGTCGTCGGCCGGTATCGACGTTCTGCCGTCGACGCCGTCCGGGTCGATCCACGCCACCGTCGACGCGCCGGTACGGGCCGGTGCCCGCCACCCGTGCTCGAGCCATGCCTTCCGGAACGGCGTGAAGACCCGGTACGGGCTGCCGTCGCCCTTGAGGATCCTGCCCGGTGAGACCGCGTAGGGCGATCCCGTCCGCACGAGCGGCACGTCGCCGAGGGCATCCTCGACGGCCCGGTCCCGGCGCGACCCGTACGGGGCGTAATCGGCGCTGAGGTGGACCGATGCCGCGTCGAGGTCGCGGGCGAGCCGAGGGATCACCGTCACCGGATCCCCGCGGACGACGAGCAGGCGTCCGTCGAGGTCGTCGTCGAAAGCGCGCAGGCACCGCAGCAGGAAGGCGGTGCGCGGGCAGGGCCGCAGCAGCCGGTCGTCGAGCACGAACACCGCGGCCGCGCTGTCTGCCGTGTCGGCGGCAGACAGCAGGGTGGGCAGGTCCTGCAGCCGCAGGTCGCGGCGGAACCAGACCAGTGCGGGGCTACTCACCCGTCCAGTGTGCCCGGATCGGCACACGACGACATATGACTTGGGCAGCCCCGCAGAACCCGCAGACGAGGTAGACAGCCGCGCGCTGGCGGCAGCGCGCCGCTGTCTTTCCGATCTGCGGCTACTCCGCGGGGCCCGCGAATCGTCGAAGCCTCCCGCCTCGGAGAGAATGGGAGTCATGTCCGACGCCTACGAAGTACCCATCCGCGACGAGTCGATCCGGCTCGGCCAATTCCTGAAGCTCGCGAACCTCATCGAATCCGGGGCCGAGGCGAAGGAGGTC
>NZ_JADZGH010000203.1:15064-19848 GCF_015865005.1 Rhodococcus sp. CX | reverse complement strand
GAAACCGAGTTTCGCGAGGATCCGTTCGACGTGACCGTCGACCGTCCGCGGTGAGATCACCAGATGCTCGGCGACCGCGCGGTTGCTCAGGCCCTCCGCGATGAGCGCGGCGATCTCGAGTTCCCGTTTCGTCAGGGGCGAAACACTCGTCGGTGCGGTGGCCTCGGCGGCGGCTTCCCCGAGCGCGAAGACCACCGCTTCGTCGATCGTGGTCCCCGCATACGCGGAGGCGAGCTTGCCGAATTCGGCTTCGCCGAGCGCGTCGACGGCGCGCTGCCGCGCGGTACGCGAATCGTCGGTGACATGGGGGCCGAACGCCGAGATGTCGGTGCCCAGCCGTGTCCACACCGCGTCGGCCGCGCCGAACAGGCGCGCCGACATCCGGGGATCGGATCCCGCACATGTCCACGCCAGCACCTCGATCGACAGCGCGGTGCAGATCTTGTCCTTGTAGGACCGCTGGATACGCAGGGCGGCCCGGGCCGCGTCCACCCCCGCGCCGGGTGCCCCCTGATGCAGATGCACGAGGCTCGAAACCCACAGCGAATAGGCGCGATTCCAGTTCTCGCCGTAGCGCTCGGACAGGTCGAGGACCGTCTTGCAGGTGGCGAGCGCGGCGTCGGCATGCCCGTCGTAGATCTGCGCCATGGCGAGCTGGAACGACGCGGTCAGCACCGCGGCGGTGTCCTCGTGGGAGCGGAGCACCGCGATCGCCGACTCGTACAGGCCGATCGCCTCGGTGGTGCGGCCGCGGAAGAGCAGGTGCAGGGCCGCCCAGTGGTCGGTGTGTGCACCCAGGTGATCGTCACCGAGAGTTCCGGCGAGAGAACGGCATTCGGTCAGGTGCCGCTCGGCCGCATCGTGATCTCCCTGGATCAGCGCGATCCAGGCAGCCACCCACAGGGCATCGCCGCGGGCTCGGACCGGATCGGTGACGTGCTGCAGGACGCGCTCGAGGCGGGTGCGGCCGTCGGCGAGGTTGCCGCCTGCGATCCAGTGATAACGCAACGCCACCGCGAACTCGGCGGTGGTCGGCGACGACGATTCCTCTCGCAGCGACCAGTCCAGCGCCGCAATGTGATTCGGATGGTCGATGCGCAGGTTCGTGAGGATGTCCCGCTGTGTCGATCCGCACCAGTCCTGCGCGGCGCGTGCGGCCCGCGCGGCATAGTGGTCGCGATGCCGGCGATACAGTTCCGCAGTCTCGCCGCACCTCTCGGCAAGCTCGGCTCCGTATTCGCGCACGGTCATGAGCTGGGTGTACCGGAGCTCTTCGGCGGCGCGCTCGGTGCCGACGAGGGACTTGGCGATGAGCCGGTCGAGCAGGTCGACGATGTCGTCCACGGGAAGCGCACCGAACCCGCACACCGCCTCTGCCGCTTCGAGATCGAACGAGCCGGGGAAGACGGAAAGGCGTGCCCACAGCAGCCGCTCGTCCTCCGAGCACAGGTCGTAGCTCCAGTCGATCAGAGCGCGGAGGGTCTGCTGCCGCGGCAGGGCGCTGCGGTTGCCGCCGGTGAGCAGCGCGAACCGGCGGTCGATCCGCTCGACGAGTTGTGAGGGCGACAGCGACCGCAGCCGGCTCGCGGCGAGTTCGACGGCCAGCGGGATGCCGTCGAGGGACCGGCACAGCTGGGCGATCGCGTCGGCGTTCGCGTCGGTGAGCTCGAAGTCGGAGACGGTGTTGTGGGCGCGTTCGACGAACAGCGTCACCGCCTCGAACGGCGCGATGTCCACCGCCCGGTATCCGGTGCCCGGCGGGGGAGTGCCCAGCGGCGGCAGCAGGTAGGTCTGTTCCCCGGCGATGCCGAGCGGTTCGCGGCTGGTGGTGACCACCCGGATCTCCGGTGCTGCGGCCAGCAACGACGTGACCAGCGTGATCACCGCGGAGAGCAGGTGCTCGCAGTTGTCGACGACGATCAGCATGTGCCGGTTGCGGGTGTGCTCGGCGAGCTTGTCGAGCACCGGACGATTGGACTGGTCGGTCACGCCGAGGGCGGCGGCGGCCGCGGACGGCACCGTGTCCGGGTCCCGGACGGCCGCCAGATCGATCCACCGGACCGAATCGCGGAACGCGCGCGCCGAGCGCACCGCCAGCTCCTCCGCGAGCCGGGTCTTGCCCACCCCGCCGGGTCCGACCAGCGACACCAGACGGGCCTGCTGCAGGCACGCGCGGGCCGCGTCGAGTTCACGGCGACGCCCGACGAAGCTGGTCAGAGACCTGTGCGGGACGGTGGTGGCGGACAGCGCCGGACTCCCTTCCGAGATGCCGAAGGATCGAGGCCGAAGATACCCGATCGGGCTGTGACCCCCAACACAGGTAGCTACGGGGGTGTTCTCCCCCATGTGGGGTGGGTGTGATCCACGTCATGGTGGTCGTGTCCGGATCGGCACCCCTCGAGTGCCTTCCCCCGTGATCCACGAGGAGTCAGCATCATGTCCTTCGATCCTTCTTCCGCCTCTCCCGACGTCGACGCGGTCGTGGTAGGAGCCGGGTTCACCGGCCTGTACGCGCTGTACAAGATGCGCGACGAAATGGGCCTGACGGTCCGGGTTTTCGACGCCGCCGACGATGTGGGCGGCACCTGGTACTGGAACCGGTATCCCGGCGCGCGTGTCGACATCGAGTCGGTCCACTACTCGTACTCGTTCTCGAAGGAACTGCAGCAGGAGTGGCGGTGGAGCGAGCGGTTCGCCGCGCAACCGGAGATCCTCGACTACCTGCGGCACGTCGCCGACCGCTTCGACCTGCGCAAGGACATCACGTTCGGTACCCGCATCACCTCCGCGGTGTGGGACGAGGACCGCCGCGTGTGGACGGTGGGCACCGAGTCCGGCGACTCGGTCACCGCGACCTACCTGATCTCCGGTGCGGGCAACCTGTCGGTGCCGAAGAAGCCGGAGTTCCCGGGCATCGAGAACTTCGCCGGCGAGGTGTACCTGACCGGCAACTGGCCGCACGAACCGGTCGATTTCATCGGCAAACGCGTCGGGATCATCGGCACCGGGTCCAGCGGCATCCAGGCGATCACCGAGATCGCGAAGCAGGCCGGGCACCTGTCGGTGTTCCAGCGCACCCCGAACTATGCGACGCCGATCGGCAACACCCCGGTCACCGACGAGGAGATCGCGCACGTCAAGGCGCACTACGACGAGATTCGCGCCGCCTCCCGCAACCACTTCCTCGGCGTCCCGTACGACCAGGTGCAGGACTCCGCGCTCGCGGTCTCCGCCGAGGAACGCCGACGTGTGTTCGACGAGCGTTGGGACGCAGGCGGATTCCGGTTGTTCATCGACAGCTTCCGGGACATCCTGTTCGACAGGGAAGCCAACGACACGGTCGCCGAATACATCCGCGAGCGCATCTACGAACGGGTGAACGATCCCGAGGTCGCGAAGCTGCTCGCGCCGACGAACTACCCCTACGCGACCAAGCGTCCGCCGCTCGAGACGAACTACTACGAAACCTACAACCGCGACAACGTCACCCTCGTCGACGTCGCGAGCGCGCCGATCCGGGAGATCACCGCGACCGGTGTCCGTACCGCGGCCGCCGACCACGAACTCGACGTCATCGTCCTGGCCACCGGATTCGACGCGATGACCGGGCCGCTGCTGGCGATGGGCATCGTCGGCCGCGACGGCGAGCGGCTCGAGGACAAGTTCGCGGGCGGACCGCGCACCTATCTGGGGCTGATGATGCACAAGTTCCCGAATCTGTTCCTGGTCACCGGCCCGCAGTCCCCGTCGGTGCTCTACAACATGCCGCTCGCGATCGAGGACCACGTCGACTTCGCCACCGACGCCATCGCCCATCTGCGAGAGCGCGGTCTCGACACGATCGAGCCGACCCTCGAGGCAGAGGACGCGTGGGTCGAGCACTGCGCCGAACTGGCTGCGGCAACGCTGATGCCGAACACCGACTCGTGGTACATGGGCGCGAACATCCCGGGCAAGCCGCGGGTCTGCATGGTCTACCTCGGCGGAGCGCCCGCGTACCGGGCCAAGTGCGCCGAAGTCGTCGAACGCGGCTACGAAGGCTTCGAGCTCGGCGGTGGCGAGCAGCTCGCCCGCGCCTCCTGACGACGCTCCGATCACTCAGCAGCACAACACTTTCGAAAGAAGGCAGACAGATGGCACTGGACGAGCACGTCGCGCAGTTGATCGCGGAACTGCAGGCACAGGGACTGAAGTCGTTCGAGCAGATGTCGGTGGACGAAGCGCGCGGAGTCGTCGCGACGTTCACCGGGCTGCAGGCGCCGGCCGAACCGGTCGCGCGGGTTCACGAGGCGCGGTACAGCAGCGCCGGCCGGGAGCAGGACCTGCGTATCCATGTCCCGGAGGGTGAGGGGCCGCATCCGGTGGTGCTGTACTTCCACGGCGGCGGATTCGTGGCGGGGAGCCTGGACGTCGTCGAGGAGCCGGCTCGCGGAATCGCCAACGCCACGGGCGCCATCGTGGTGACCGCCGCGTACCGGCTCGCGCCCGAGCACCGGTTCCCGGCCGCGCCGAACGACGCGTGGGCCGCACTGAAGTGGGTCGCCGCCCACATCGCGGACTACGACGGTGACCCGGACAACATCGTGATCATGGGCGACAGCGCCGGCGGCAACCTGGCGGCCGTCACGGCGCTGCGGGCCCGTGACCAGGGCGGACCCCGGCTGCGCGGGCAGGTGCTCGTGTACCCGGTCGTCGATCCGGAGGCGCAACTGCCGTCGCGGAGAGAATTCGCCGAGGGGTACGTGATCACCGCGGCGGGGCTGGACTGGTTCTGGGAGCAGTAC
>NZ_JADZGH010000203.1:14493-15054 GCF_015865005.1 Rhodococcus sp. CX | reverse complement strand
GCGCGGACAGCCTGGCGGGTCTGCCGCCGACACTGATCCTCACCACGGAGAACGAGGTGGCGCGCGACGAGGCCGAGGAATACGGCGCCCGCCTCCACCGGGACGGTGTCGACGTGACCACCGTGCGATTCGACGGCCTCGTGCACGGGGTGTTCTGGATGTCCGGCGCGGTGCCGCGCAGTCGTGAACTACGCAGTGCGGTAGCCGAATTCGTCGGCACCGTCACCGCATCCGATCAGGCCTCGGCGCGGACGACGACGCCGTCGCTGTCGCTGTAGACGATCTCACCCGGGTTGAACGTGACCCCGCCGATCTCGACGGGCACGTTCTTCTCCCCGGAGCCGGTCTGGGTGCTCTTGCGCGGGTTCGTGCCCAGCGCCTTGATGCCGATCTCGAGCGTGCGCAGGATCGCCGAGTCGCGGACCGCGCCGTTGACGATGACCCCGGCCCAGCCGTTGTCGACGCCGCGGCCGGCGATGATGTCGCCGACGAGCGCGGTGTGGATGCTGCCGCCACCGTCGACCACGAGGACGCCGCCGTTGCCCGGCTCGCTCAGGGTCT
>NZ_JADZGH010000203.1:0-14396 GCF_015865005.1 Rhodococcus sp. CX | reverse complement strand
CGTCGGCCAGGTCGGCGGTGGCGGTGAACTCGGGCTTGGTTGCTTCGCTCATGTAGCAGAGGATAAGTCCCAGCTCATACGGTCAGATGATCGTACTCATAACCGGTCAAAGCGGTAGATTCTTGTATTCTTACCGGACAGCGCTTGGGCTGTGCGACGGGACTACAGGACGGTGAAATGCCACTCGACGGACGCTCGACGGTTGTTCGCGTGCCGAAGGCCGGCGAACTGATCGCGGCGAGCCTGCGCAGGCAGATCATCACCGGTGAGCTCGAGCCCGGCGAGCCGCTGCCGAACGAAGCGGCCCTGATGGAACGGTTCGGGGTGTCCCGGCCGACGCTGCGCGAGGCGTTCCGCATCCTCGAATCCGAAGGCATCATCACCGTACTGCGCGGCGCCCACGGCGGCGCCCGCGTGCAGGCGCCGGACCGCTCCACCGCGGCCCGCTCGACCGGTCTGCTGCTGCAGTACCGGGGCGTGCCCCTCGCCGATGTCTACCGGGCCCGCACCGAACTCGAGGTCGCGGCGGTCGGTCTGATCGCCGCGAACCCGGAAGATCGCGTCGACACCCTCGCCGAACTGGTCGAACGCGGCGCGGAACTGACCGGTGACCCGATCGGGTTCGCGCGGTACGACACCGAGGTGCACCGCATGGTGATGGAACTCGGCGGCAACCAGACGATGGCGGTACTCGCGGGCATGCTGCTCGACATCATGGACGCCCACAACGCCCTCTACATCTCGACGCGCAGCGACGTCTCCGACCGCCCCGGCGCGTCGGTCGCGCTGCGCGCGAACCGCAAGCTCGTCGAATTGTTGCGCAACGGGGAACCCGGTGCCGCCGAAGCCTTTTGGCGCAAGCATCTCGACAGTGTCGAACGGGTCATGACCGGGGATTCGGCGACGACGCTCGTCGAGGTGCTGTCCTAGCGGGCGACGCGGCAGCGGTCAGGCGGTGAAGGTCAGCCACAGCAGCGTCGCATTCAACGCGACGATCAGACCCACCGTCAGCCAGGCCGCCGCACTCGTCGCCGGAAGATTGCGCTGCGCGCCCATCAACACCGGATCGGAACTGATCCGCACGAGCGGCACCAGCGCGAACGGAATGCACATGCTCAGCACGACCTGACTGAGCACCAGGGCGAACGTCGGATCGACACCCGCCGCGAGCAGGATCAGCGCGGGCACCATCACGATCACGCGTCGCACGATCGGCCGGAGCCGGATGTGCAGCAGACCCGCCATGATCTCGGCGCCGGCCGCGGATCCCACCGCCGTCGACGCGAGGCCGGACGCGAGCAGGCCGACCGCGAAGACCACGCCGATCGTCGGGCCGAGGGAATCGGTGATCGCGGCGTGCGCACCCTCGATGCTGTCGGTGCCCTCCCGTCCGCGCAGCGCCGACGCGGCGAGCAGCAACATGCCGATGTTCACGCTGCCCGCCACGACCAGGCCACCGGCGACGTCCCAGCGGGTCGCCCGCATCACCCGGTCCAGGCGGGGGCCGGGTTCGACCCGGCCGTGCCGGGCGCGGGCGAGCGCCGAATGCAGGTAGATCGCGTGGGGCATCACCGTCGCGCCGAGCATCGACGCCGCCAGCAGGACCGTGTCGGTTCCCTCGAAGCGGGGCACCAGCCCGGCCGCGGCGTCGGTGAACGACACATCCGTGAACGCCAGGCCGGTCAGGAACCCGACGGTGATGATCGCCAGCAGCGCGACCACCACGAACTCGAAGGAACGCTGTCCGCGACGGTCCTGCACCGACAGGATCGCGACGGACACGGCACCGGTGATCAGCCCACCGACGAACAGGGGCAACCCGAACAGCAGGTGCAGGGCGAGGGCACCGCCGATCACCTCCGCGACGTCGGTGGCGATCGCCATCACCTCGGCCTGGAGCCAGAAAGCGCGGCGCGACGGGGTGCGCAGGCGCATACCCAGTAGCTCCGGCAGGGAACGCCCCGTCACCACACCGATCTTCGCGGACAGGTACTGCACGAGGATCGCCATGATGTTGGCGACCACCAGCACCCACAGCAGCAGATATCCGTAGCGGGCACCGGCGGTCAGATTGGCGGCGACGTTACCGGGATCGACGTACGCGACGGCCGCCACGAAGGCGGGGCCGAGCAGGAGGAAGAGACGCGACTGGTGCGTCCGAGTGTCGATAGAGGTCACCGACCGAATCGGCGTTCGTACTCCGCGCGCTCGCGGTCCGCCCGCTCCCGCTCCTTCGCGCCGAGCAGGGCCGGATCCAGGCCGTGCTGCTGCAGCCGGTGCCGCTGCCAGATCGGCCGCAGCGCGACCGAGAAGTAGATCCACGGAAGCAGCAACAGCAGCATCATCGCGATCGGAATCCACACCGGGCCCGGAATCAGCAGGAACAGCAGAAGGAACGGGATGATCGGGGTGATCCAGCGCACCAGGTAGCGTCGCGTGCTGCCGGGACCGAGAACGTCGTTGCGGACCCAGTCCTGCATTTCTGTCGGCAGCCGGCGACCGAACACGTAGCCGATGAGCTGGATTGGATTCGGTCGTGCACTACTCATGTGGACCAGGATAGTGGCCTATCCGTAGAGGCCGGAGATGCTGTCGGCGAATCGGTCGACCACCACCTTGCGCCGGAGCTTCATGCTCGGGGTCAGATCACCGGCCTCGATGCTGAGTTCACGGTCCAGGATCGTGAACTTCTTGATCTGCTCCCACCGGTTGAGCTGGGCGTTGAGCTCGTCGATGTATGCGGCGATCAGCGACTCGGTCTTCTCGTGCCGCGCGATCTCCGCGAACGACAGCCCCTCCAGTCCGTTCTTCTTGGCCCACTCGCCGATCGCCTCGGCGTCGAGCGCGACCAGCGCCACGCAGTACGGCTTGCCCTCGCCGTGCACGACGATCTCGGCGGCGTACGGGCAGATGCCCTTGAACGTCGCCGCGACCGCGGACGGTGCGACGTACTTGCCCTGCGACGTCTTGAACATGTCCTTCTTGCGGTCGGTGATGCGCAGGAAGCCCTCGTCGTCGATCGAACCGATGTCGCCGGTGTGGAACCAGCCGTCGGCGTCGAACGACTCGGCATCGGCATCGGGACGGTCGTGGTAGCCGCTCATCACGCCGGGGCCCTTGATCAGGATTTCCCCGTCCTCGGCGATCTCGACGTCGGTGCCGGGGAACGGCCAGCCGACGGTGCCGAACCGGTACGCGCTCGGGCGGTTGAGGAACGACGCGGCGGACGTCTCCGACAGGCCGTACCCTTCGAGCACCTTGATGCCGACCGCGTCGAACCACTGCGCGACCTCGGCGTCGAGCGGGGCGGAACCGGAAACGAAGAAGCGGAGCCGGCCGCCGAAGCGTTCCCGGATGGTCGAGAAGACGAGCTTGTCGGCGATCTTGTACTGCACCGTGTCCAGTGCGGAGGGGGATCGTCCCTCCTGGCGGGCCTTCGACGTGCGCAACCCGACCCCGATCGCCCAGTCGAAGATCTTCTTCTTGACGCCGCCTTCCTCCTCCATCATTCCTTCGATACGGGCGTGCGCCTTCTCGAAGATGCGGGGAGCGGCACCCATGAACGTCGGGCGAACCACCGCGAGATTTTCGACGATCTTGTCGACGCGACCGTCCACGACCGTCGGGAAACCGATCTGGATCGGCACGCTCAGCAACACCTTGCCGAACACATGGGACAGGGGCAGCCATAGATACTGCAGGTCGTCGGGGTGCAGGATGCCCAGCGAATCGACCGCGGCCGCGGTGTACGTCCACGCCGAATGCGGCAGCCGCACACCCTTCGGCTTGCCGGTGGTCCCGGACGTGTAGATCAGCGTCGCCAGATGCTCGGGCTTGATGCCGTGGATGCGATCGAGCACGACGCTGTGCTGTTCCGCGAGCAGCTTGCGGCCGAGGTCCTCGAGTTCGGACAGGCCGATCACCCAGTCGCCGTCGCCGGTGCCGTCGATGACCACGACCTTGCGCACGTCGGGCAGTTCGCTGCGGTGGGCGGCGAGCTTGCCGACCTGTTCCTGATCCTCCGCGATGACCACGCGGCTGCCGGAGTTCGAGACGATGAACGCGACGTCGGCGGCGTTCGTCGTCGGATACACGGTGGTGGTGGCGCCGCCGGCGCACATCGTGCCGAAGTCGGCGAGGATCCATTCGTACCGGGTCGACGACGCGAGTGCGACACGATCCTCCGGTTCGATCCCCAGGGCGATCAGGCCGCCGGCGATGAGACGCACCCGGTCGACGGTCTGCTCCCACGTGACACTCGCCCAACCGCCTTTGCCGTCCGGGAAGCGGAACGCCTCGTCGTCCGGGTTGCTGGTGACGCGGTCGATGAGCATTCGCGCGAGCGACGGCGACCGCTGTTCGATCTTCGAGAAGTCGACGGGCTCGTCGGATTTGCGAAGGACGGTCATGCGCCCAAGTCTAGGAAGCCTGGTCGGCTCCGTCTCCGCTTCCGACAACCTCGATGCGCACAGTGGGAGACACGCGCGCGCGGCGGGTTACGCGCGGGTGTCTTGTGGGGCGGCGGATGGTGGTGAGGCGGCTGTGGCCGGTTCCCGGCCGATGGCGAGCGCCATGAGCGCGGCGATCGCGCACAGGGCGCCGGCGACGTAGAACGCGGCGTCGTACCCGCCGAGACGGTCGCGGACCAGACCCGCCAGGAACGCGACCAGTCCCGCACCGACCTGGTGCGACGCGAGCACCCAGCCGAACACGATCGGGGCGTCCGGACCGAAGTGCCGGCGGCACAGCGCGACCGTGGGCGGGACGGTCGCGACCCAGTCGAGGCCGTAGAAGACGACGAACGCGATCATCGGCGGGTGCACGGTGTTCGCGAACAGCAACGGCAGCACGAGCAGCGAGATGCCGCGCAGCAGGTAGTAGATGCCGAGCAGGCGGCGCGCGTCGAACCGGTCGGTGAACCAGCCGGAGGCGATGGTCCCGACGACGTCGAAGATCCCGATCACCGCGAGCAGGCTCGCCGCGGCCGTCAGGGGCATGCCGTGGTCGTGGGCCGCGGGCACGAAGTGCGTGCCGACGAGGCCGTTGGTGCTGGCGCCGCAGATGGCGAATGTGCCTGCGAGAAGCCAGAAGACGCGGGTGCGCGCGGCGGTCGCCAGGACCCGCAGGGCGCGCAGCCCGGCGTTGCCGGTGCTCGGCTCGGCGCGCACGTAATCGGGTCCGGCGCCGTAGGGGACGGTGCCCACGTCCTCGGGCCGCTCGCGCAGGAACAACATGACGAGCGGCACGACGGCGAGCGCCGCGAACGCCACCGTCAGCGCGACCGCCTGCCAGTTGTACTTCTCGGCGAGCACCGCCAGCAGTGGCAGGAACACGAGCTGGCCGGCCGCGCTCGCGGCGGTGAGGATGCCGGTGACCAGGCCGCGACGGGCGACGAACCAGCGATCGGTGACGGTCGCGACGAATGCCAGCGCCATCGACCCGGTGCCGAGCCCGACCAGCACGCCCCACAGCAGGATCAGCTGCCAGGTGGCGGTCATGAAGACCGTCAGTCCGCTGCCGGCGGCGACGAGCCCGAGGGCGGCGGTGACGACCGCGCGCATCCCGAAGCGTTCCATCAGGGCCGCGGCGAACGGCGCGGTGAGGCCGTAGAGGACCAGATTGATCGATACGGCCGCCGAGATGCTCGCCCGGGACCAGCCGAAATCCGCGTGCAGCGGTTCGATGAGCACGGACGGCGCCGCACGGAACGCGGCGGCGCCGACCAGTGCCAGGAACGCAACGGTCGCGACTGCCCAGGCGAAATGGATCCGGTGGGTGGTCGGGGGAGGAGCGGCGGTCTCGATCGTCACGGCGATCATTGTCTCCGGTAACGACCGCTCGGTGCCAGTGGCAGAAATGCCAGACATCGTGCGAATTCTGCCACTGGCCGACCCGAGTTGCGACGGGCGGCGTGATTCCGCCGCTTGCTCACGCCTGCTCGATCACTCCTCGAAGTAGCGGAGGATCACCTCGACGACGACAGCGGGACGCTCGCTGCCTTCCAGTTCGATCCGTCCGTCGACGGTGAGCTGCACGCCGCCCTTGGGGAGTTTCTCGAAATCCTTCAGGGTTGCGCCGAGGCGGACCTTGCCTCCCGCCGGCACCGGGTTGGTGAAGCGCACCTTGTTCAGGCCGTAGTTCACGGCCATGGTGGCGCTGTCCACCTTCAGGATCTGCTCCCACATGGGGATGAGAAGCGAGAGGGTGAGGAAGCCGTGCGCGATCGGGCCGCCGAAGGGGCTCTCGGCCTTAGCGCGCTCGAGATCGATGTGGATCCACTGGTGGTCGTCGGTGGCGTCGGCGAAGGTGTTGATCCGGTCCTGTTCGACTGCCATCCAGTCGCTGGTGCCGAGGGATTTGCCGACGAGGGGCTCGAGGTCGGCGAGGGTGGCGACGTGCGTGCCGTTTGCCATGTGTTTCCTCCTGCTCGTCCTGCTCGTCGAGTCCGAGGACTCGGAAGGCCTCCGAGTCCGATGACTCGGAAAGCATTCTGTGCGAAGACTTGCTTCGCCCACACAACTTTCGAGCGGTCGAAGGGTCACAGATGGGGCACGGTGGGGAGGGGCGGACGGCGGTGCTGGACAGACGCCACCGATGCGACCGTCCGCCGCCGAAAAGTTATGGAAGAAGGCAGGTGTGAATTGCTCGGTGCGGGGCATTCTCCGGTATGGAACCGAATCGACGACGCGCGGGCCCCGAGGCGATCCTCGGGGGCCGATTGCTTGCCTTCGCCGGTGACGGCGACATCGTAGGTCTGTCCCAGTACGTGACCGCGCTCGTGTACGGGGCGGCACCGGGTGACGCCTCGTACGACGATGTGCTCGAGTGGGTGGTCACCACGATCGCCGACGTGATCACCGACAAGATCGGGCCGATCGTCGACAGCGAGGTGGACGGGGTCACCGGCTTCGCGGTCACCTTGCGGACTCCGGACGGAATCCAGCTGGCGATCGACGACCTGCCCGCCCCCGAACGACATGTGTGGAAGGCGATCGCCGAGGTCCTCGACGGAGACCTCCCGCGGGCCCACGGCACTCTCGCGCCCGTCGAACACGGAAGTGAGCCCGGGGAGCAGGCCCATGCGTTGATCGAGGCCGTCAGCTGGCTCGATCGGCTGCTCGACCTTCCCGCACTGAACGGGCCGTACACGGTTCCCGAATAGGGAACACCTCGACGTCGTTCACACGGGCTCGTGATCAAAGACGTTCTGCGCGTGGAGCGGTGGCCGACCTCGGAATCTCGACAACCGACCGCTCGGTCGAATCCTGCGTCCGCACCGGCTTCACGCCGATCAACGTTCGGCAGTCCGGTGTGACGAGCCAGATCCGGCCCGCGTGCTCGACCTCGAACAGTCCGTCCGCACGTCGGCTGAGGATGCCGGCCGGAAGCTGCGCAGCGCAGGAGCGTACAGCTGCGTGAAGTTCCTCGTCGGGGGCCTCCAGTAGGCCCTCGATCTTGGCGAAGGACCGCTGAACGCGCGCGGTCAGATACACCTCGGAGGCATCGAAGACGTCCGCGAACCGCTCCGGCGGCACCGGTTCTCCCGGCTCCCGGCGCGGGGCGGTCGACGGCCGCCGCGGAATGTGGCGCCGGAAGCGTGAGGGAACATTGCTCTTGACCTGTTCCCAGGTGCGCTCCCGGTGGACGGTGGAGTAGGCCGTGATGGCCGTCCGGTCGGGGGAGAGCACCAGGTCGTAACCCTGACGGGACAACCGCACGAAACCGTTCGCGGAGGTGCTGGAGGCGGACTTGAAGAGAAAGTCCTCGAGCATGGAGCGCAGCTGCACCTCGGCGCTGCGCGCACTCCCGCCGTGATGGAACCGGAAGCTGTCCACGGCACGGGTCGTGACATGGACACCGGGAATCTCGTCGAGAGCCACATCGGTGATCGCCACCGGCGCCGCGCGAATGTGGGTGTCGGTCCCGCGCGGGGACCCGTGGGTTTCCGGAGCCGCCGACGTGTTCGGGCGGACGAAGCCGGCGCAGTCGTCCTGACGGCACCAGCCGTCGAGGTACTCGGTGACGTTGGTGCAGGCGGTGCCGTCCCGGTGAAAACGCGTGCAGCGGGTCATGAACTGGATTGTGCCGGGCACCACCGACATTCGGAAGCGTGGTTCTCGGCACGATTCGGCTGGGGCCGGGTGGCCGGGGACGGCCTCAGGCCGCGACCTCGACCCCCAGCGCCTCGAGCAGGATGCGACGGTACTCGGCGGTCTCCACGACCCGCAAGGCGCGCGGATGCGGGAGATCGACGGTCAGTTCCACCGCGAGTCGGCCGTGGTCGAGCACGATGATCCGGTCGGCGAGGGCGATGGCCTCGTCGACGTCGTGGGTCACCAGCAGCACCGCCGGCTGATGCTTGGCGCACAGCTCCTGGAGCAGCCCGTGCATCTTGATCTTCGTGAGCGCGTCGAGCGCACCGAACGGCTCGTCGGCCAGCAGCAGCTCGGGTTCCCGCACGAGCGACCGGGCGAGCGAAACTCGTTGCTGCTCACCGCCGGACAGCTCGTTCGGCCACGCCTTCTCCCGGCCCGCGAGACCCACCTCGGCGAGGGCCTTGCGGCCGCGCTCGGCGGCGTCGGACCCGTCGAGGCCGAGGATCACGTTGTCGAGCACCCGCGCCCACGGCAGCAGCCGCGAATCCTGGAACACGACCGCGCGCTTCTTCGGCACCTCGATGGTGCCGGAACCGGGGACGCCGTGGTCGAGTTCCGCCAGCGCCCGCAGCAGCGTGCTCTTGCCGGATCCGGAGCGCCCGAGCAGGGCGACGAATTCGCCGGCGCGGATCTCGAGGTCGATGCCCTGCAGGACCGCGCGGCCGTCGAAGCCGCGGGCCAGGCCCGAGGTGCGGACGGTCAGCTTCCGATCGTCTTGCGCCATGCCAGCGCCTTCCTTTCTGCCGAACGGACCAGCAGGTCGCTGCCGAATCCGAGGATCGCGTAGACGACGAGGCCGACGATGATGACGTCGGTCATGCCGTAGTTGCGGGCCTGGTACATCAGGTACCCGATGCCGCTCGAGGCGTTGACCTGCTCGACGACCACCAGTGCCAGCCACGCGATGGTCACCGCCAGGCGCAGGCCGGTGAAGAAGCCGGGCAGTGCCCCCCGGCAGGGCGATCCGCCGGATGAACTGGGCCCGCGACAGATCCAGTGTTTCGGCCAGTTCGACGAAGCGGGAGTCGATTCCACGCAGCGCCGAGTAGGTGTTGATGTAGACCGGGACGAACACCGACAGCGCGATGAGGAGGATCTTCATCTCCTCGCCGATGCCGAACCACAGGATCGCGAGCGGCATCAGGGCGAGGGTCGGGATCGACCGCTTGATCTGCACCGGGCCGTCGATCAGCGCCTCGCCGATGCGGGACAGACCTGCGATCAGTGCCAGGGTCAGACCGAGGGCGACGCCGATGACGCCGCCGATCAGGGCGCGCTGGACGGACGTCCACAGATTGGACTGCAGGCGTCCGTCGGCGATCAGATCGCCCGCGGTGGTGACGACCGTCCACGGTTCGGACAGGGTCTTCGGGTCGAGCACCCCCGTCGCCGACGCGATGATCCAGATCACCAGCAGCAGAACCGGTCCGATCGCGAGACCGAACTTGATGGGCTTGCCCGGAGCGAGACGACTGCGGGTGTTGCGCGGCTGCAGATCGGGCCCGCCGGTGCGTTCGGGCTTCTGGTCGGTGTCGGCATCGCCGGCCAGACCACTACCGAAACGCCGGGGTTCGACGACGGAGGTGCTCATCGACCTTGTCCTTTCGACTCGTCGGGTCCGGTCAGACGCCGGCCGACGCGAGTTCGCGCGCGTACTGGCTCGCCGGACGGGGCAGACCGTAGTGGTCGCGCAGGGTGGTGCCCGAGTACTCGGTGCGGAACAGGCCCCGCTCCTGCAGGATCGGCACGACCGTCGAGATGAACGCCTCGAGGCCCTGCGGGTACTGCGGCGGCATGATGTTGAAGCCGTCCGCGGCGCCGCCCCGGAACCACTGCTCGATGGTGTCGGCGATCTGAACCGGAGTGCCGGCGACCACGTTGTGGCCGCGCGCCCCGGCGAGCTTGTGCAGCAGCTGGCGCAGCGTGGGCTGCTCCCGCTCGACGATCTTCGCGAAGACCAGCCGGCGGCTGTTGTTGTTGTCGGTGATATCGCCGGAGCCGGCGAACAATTCGACCGGCACCTTCTCGTCGAGCCCGAGACCCGAGATGTCGATGCGACCCATCTTCTGCAACTGGCCGACACCGTATTCGACGATGGTGAGTTCGTTGAACTCGCGGTGCAGATCCTTGGCCTCGGCCTCGGTGGCGCCGATGAACGGGCTCAGACCCGGAAGGATCTTCACGTGATCGGGGTTGCGGCCGAAACCGGCTGCGCGAGTCTTGATGTCGTTGTAGAAGGCCTGCGCGTCCTCGATGCGCTGATGGGCGGTGAAGATCGCCTCGGCATAGGTGGACGCGAAATCGCGTCCGTCGTTCGAGGATCCGGCCTGCACGAGCACCGGACGACCCTGCGGGGAACGCGCGGAGCCGAACGGGCCGCGCACCTTGACGTACTCGCCGTCGACGTCGATGCGGTGGATCTTGTCGGTGTCGGCGTATACGCCCGCTTCCTTGTCGATGAGGAGGGCGTCGTCCTCCCACGAATCCCACAGCTTGATCGCGGCGTCGACGAATTCCCGTGCGCGGGCGTAACGCTGGTGGACATCGGGGTGGTCGGTGAGGCCGAAGTTCGCTGCCGCCGCATCGGTCGCGGTGGTCACGATGTTCCAGGCGGCGCGACCGTTGGAGATGTGGTCGAGCGACGAGAACAGGCGTGCCAGGTTGTAGGGCTCGTAGTAGGTGGTCGACGCGGTCGCGATCAGGCCGAGGTGCGAGGTGACCGTCGCCATCGCGACGAGCGTGGTGATCGGCTCGAGACCGTAGTCGGGGCGGTACTTCACCTCGGTGCGCAGGGCGGGGCCGTCGGCGAAGAACACGGCGTCGAGCTTCGCGCTCTCGGCGAGGCGGGCGAGCTCCTGGAAGTAGGTCACGTCGTAGAGACGCTCGGGCAAGCTGCCGGAGTGGCGCCACGAGGCCTCGTGGTGGCCGGTCGGGTAGATGAAGGCGTTGAGGTTGAGCTGGCGGTTCGTCATGTCGAATTCCCCTCGGAAAGATCAGCTGCGGGTGTGGGCGGCGCCGGACTCGGCGACTGCGGCGGTGACGACCTCGTCGAAGCGCAGGTCGAAGGCGTCGGCGGCCTCGACCGGCTTGGGCAGTTCGCCGGCGGCATCGATCACGTCGATGGTGTGCTGCTGGATCGCGATGAGATCCTCGTCGAGATGCGGGAAGGTGGTGATCCCGGCGGTGTCGAGGATGCGCTGTCCGTCCTCGACCGTCAGGCCCTGGCTCTTCACGAAGTAGGTGTCGATGTACGCGTCGCGGTTGTCGTTGGCCCATGCGACGGACTTGATGTACGCGGTGACGTAGGCACGGATCGCCGCGGCGGTCGCCGGGTCGGACAGGGCCTTCTTGCTCGAGTAGAGGTACGAGATGCCCTCGCTGAGGTCCTCGATCTCGGGACGCGGCAGCGACGTCGCACCCGGGGTCTGCATGTACCGGGAGAAGACCGGCTCGCTCATCGGAGCGGCGTCGATCTGGTTGGAGCGCAGTGCATCCGGGAAGTCCGGCAGCGACATCGGAACGAGCTCGACGTCGTCGACCGAGAGGCCGGCCTTGTCGAGGCCACGGAGCACGAAGGCCTGCTGCGAGGTGCCCTCGGCGTAGCCGATCCGCTTGCCCTTCAGATCCGCGAGGGACTTGATGTCCGAAGCATTCGGGGCGATGCCCATGTTGAGGCCGTTGTTCGTCTGCATGGCCGTGACGACCTGCACGTCGTCACCGGCGACCAGGGACTGGACGGTCATGATCTCGCCGGCCCACGCGACGTCGACCGCGTCGGCGCGGAACGCCTCGAGGATCGAGGGCGCACCCTGGAAGGTCGCGAACTCGTACTCGAACGGCAGCGTGTCGAGCTGTCCGGAGCCGGTGAGGAGGGACAGTTGGCGCTCACCCTGGTCCGCGATCACGAGCTTGGTGCCCGCGGGGATCTCGGTGGGCAGCGGTCCCTCGGCGGCCGGTGAATCGCCGGAGGAACCGGATCCACAGGCGGCAACCGCCGTCATGACGAGGGCGACAGCGGCTGTGAATCCAGCACGACGTAGGCGAGACATACGAAGCCTTCTCTTTCCAGCGATGAACAGGGACGGGCGACCGGGAGGACCGGGCCCGATGACCATCCTGGGGAAGAGATCGTTACCGGAACAGAATTATCGTCAGCGTGATCTAAAGGCGTGCTTCCCCCACGGCGGGGGTGTGAACGGCCTCGCTTCCCCGTCGGACGGCCGCGCGCGGCCGGCAGCAGGCCGCTGTCGTATCGCTCGGCGGATCCCGGATCCCGGATCCCGGATCTCGGATCCCGGCTCGCGTCGAGCTGCGGGTGGCGGAATTGTGACAGCGGCCACCCCCGCGCGCTAAGTTTGGTGTTACTCGGAAAACTACTCACCGGTAGGGGTGCGATATGCCTGCTCCCAGCGCTGCGACCTTCACGCGGCTCGCGGACCTCATTGCCATCGACGACGTCGCGCAGCGGACCACGCGTCCGGTCGTGGAGGCCTTCAGTGGCAGGGAGATCGCTTCGATCCCGGTCGGCACCGCAGACGATGCGAAGACCGCGATCGAGCGTGCCCGCATCGCGCAGGCGGCGTGGGCGGCCCGGCCGGTCGCCGACCGCGCACGCATCTTCCACCGCTACCGCGACCTCGTGTTGCGCCGGCGCGAGGAACTGATGGACATGGCGCAGGCCGAGACCGGCAAGTCTCGCGCGTCCGCGCAGGAGGAGGTCGTCGACATCGCGATCACCGCCCGCTACTACGCGCGCACCGCCGAGAAGCTGCTGCGCCCGCACCGCGCCACCGGCATGCTGCCCGGACTGACCAAGACCGTCGTGCGGCATCATCCGAAGGGTGTCGTCGGTGTCATCGCGCCGTGGAACTACCCGATGACCCTCGCGGTGTCCGACGCGATCCCCGCGCTGCTCGCCGGCAACGCCATCGTGCTCAAGCCGGACAGCCAGACCCCGTACTGCGCGCTCGCGTGCGTCGAACTGCTCTACGAGGCCGGACTGCCGCGCGATCTGTTCGCGGTCGTGCCCGGGCCCGGCTCCGTCGTCGGGACCGCCCTCGTCGAGAACACCGACTATCTGATGTTCACCGGGTCGTCGCAGACCGGCCGGATCCTCGCCGAGCAGGCAGGGCGCCGTCTCATCGGCTTCTCCGCCGAACTCGGCGGCAAGAACCCCATGATCGTCACCGCCGGCGCGAACCTCCGCGAGGTCACCGACGCCGCTGTGCGCGCCTGCTTCTCGAACTCCGGTCAGCTGTGCATCTCCATCGAGCGCATCTACGTCGAGAAGTCCATCGCCCCCGAGTTCACGCGCATGCTCGGCGACCGCGTCCGCAAGATGACGCTCGGCCCCGGCTACGAGTTCGGGATCGAGATGGGCTGCCTGATCAACGAAACGCAAGTCAAGGCGGTGTCGTCGCACGTCGACGACGCGGTGGTCAAGGGTGCGACCGTCGTCGCCGGTGGCAAGGCGCGTCCCGATCTGGGTCCGCTGTTCTACGAACCGACCGTGCTCACCGACGTCCCCGAGGACGCCGAGTGCTACCGGGAGGAGACGTTCGGTCCGCTCGTGTCGGTGTACCCGGTGGAGAACGTCGATGAGGCGATCCGTCGCGCCAACGACACCGAGTACGGCCTCAACGCCTCGGTGTGGGCGGCGACCAAGGCGCAGGGCGAGGCCATCGCGGCCCGTGTCCGCGCCGGCACGGTCAACGTCGACGAGGGCTACGCGCCGGCGTGGGCGAGCACCTCCGCGCCGATGGGTGGCATGGGCATCTCGGGTGTCGGCCGACGGCACGGAGCGGACGGGTTGCTCAAGTACACCGAATCGCAGACGATCGCGACCACGCGGATCCTCAACCTCGGCGGGCCGCGCGGACTGCCGCCGAAGCTGTGGAACAAGATCATTCCGCCGTTCATCCGGTCGCTGCAGTGGCTGCCGGGTAGGTAGCCGGAGGTCGGGGGCTGCGACCGTTCAGGAACCGGTGGTCGCGGCCTCCACCGGAAGCTCCTTCCGGCGCTCGATCGTGGTGGCCAGCGGCTTCTCCACGACGAAGCACAGCAGCAGCATCGCGACGAGCGCGAGCGGGCTGATCCACAGGAAGATCGGGGTGAGCGCCTCGTTGTAGGCCTCGACGACCGGTAGCCGTGCCGCGTCGGGAAGTTGCCGGACGGCCTGGGGCGTCAGGGAATCCGCGACGACGCCGACCGGGGCGCGTTCGGCGATGAGTGTGGCCACCC
>NZ_JADZGH010000202.1:44074-57550 GCF_015865005.1 Rhodococcus sp. CX | reverse complement strand
TCGGCGACGTCGATGTCACCCGGCCGGCGCTCGGCGACGTCGATGTCACCGTCTACAACCTCGGGGTCCGCCGCGACACGACCGCCGATGTCCGGGCCCGCTGGCTCGACGAGGCCCGCCGTCGCTTCCCGGACGGGTGCGACAATCGCCTCGTCCTCTCGTTCGGTGTCAACGACACGACGTTGCTGGACGACCCGGCGCAGCAAGAGGATTCGACGCGGGTGCCGCCCGCGGATTCGGTGACCAACCTCACCGCGATCCTCGACGACGCCCGCGCGTGTGGCTGGCCGGTGTTCGTCGTCGGTCCGCCACCGGTTGCCGACGAGCAGCAGAATGCACGCACCCGGCGCCTCGACGGGCTGTTCGCCGAGGTGTGTGCCGAGCGGAACGTGCCGTACTGCCCGGTCTTCGAGCACCTTCACGGCGACACCGCGTGGATACGGGAAGCGGCTGCGGGGGACGGCGCGCACCCGTCCGCGCAGGGATACCGCGACCTCGCCGACGTCGTACAGGGGGCGTGGATCACGTGGATCCGCTCGGCCGCCGCTGTCGGTGGGGCCCGCTAACGTGCCGGACATGGACGATCCCACGACTCCGGACCCGCACTCGGCCCCCTCATCCGGGCGGCGCCGTCGACGTCCGCGCCCGGAACCCGGAGGAGGCACGGAGGCGCAGGCCAAGGACGTGTGCCTGCGCCTGCTGACGGACCGGGCACGCAGCCGTGCCGAACTGGCCACGAAGCTCGCGGAGAAGGGGTTCACGGCCGAGATCGCCGAGCGCACCCTGGACCGGCTCGCCGCGGTGGGCCTGGTCGACGACGCGGACTTCGCGCAGCAGTGGGTCCGGTCCCGGCACCTGTACGCCGGCAAGGGCAAACGCGCGATCGCACTCGAACTGCGGCGCAAAGGAATCGGGCATCAGGATGCCGCGGAGGCGCTGGACCAGATCGACAGCGACGACGAACGCGAGCGCGCCGTCGAGCTCGTACGCAAGAAGCTGCGCACGCAGCCGCCGCTGCCGACCGAGGGTGATCGACGCGAGATCGCCGCCGAGCGGGACAAACTCGTGCGCCGGCTGGTCGGCATGCTGGCGCGACGAGGCTATTCCCAGGGTATGGCGTTCGACGTGGTGCGCAGTGAACTCGCCGAGTTCGGCTCCGGCACCGACGGTCTCGCGGACGTCTGACGCGGTCCGGTCACCGCCGCGCGGGTCGCGTCACGGTTTCTGCTCGCCGGTGATGTCCATGCCGGGAACCGCCATCACCGGGATGGTTTGCGGCTCTTCGGGTGTCACGGCGCCCTTCTTGCGGCGACCGGCCCGCAGCTGCTTCTCGACCCGGGTGGCCAGTACCGTCAGCGAACTGTTCAGCACGATCATGATCGCGGCGACCACCAGCAGCGACGGCAGATAGTTGCCGAAGGCCGCGCCGAGCTGCTGACCGGACCGCACCACTTCGACGTAACCGATCAGATAGCCGAGCGCCGAATCCTTCAGTGCCACCACCATCTGCGAGATGATCGCCGGCAGCATCACCGTGACGGCCTGCGGCAGCAGGATCAGGCGCATGACCTGGTTCTTTCGCATACCCAGGGCGCTCGCCGCCTCGGTCTGCCCGCGTGGCAGGGACCGGATGCCGGCGCGCACCAGCTCCGCGATCACCGAGCCGTTGTACAGGGTCAGGCCCGTGACCACCGCGGCGAGCGCGAGATAGGACGATTTGAACACCCGGTATTCGGCGAAGATCTGGTACAGGAAGATCATCAGGATCAGCACCGGCACCGCCCGGAACAGTTCGACGATGGTGCCGCTCACGAGGCGCACCGAGTGATGATCGGACAACCGGCCGATGCCGAGCACGAACCCGAGAATCAGCGCGAACACGATGGAGAGCGCGGCGGCGATCAGGGTGCCGCGGATACCGGGCAGCAGATAGGTCGTCCACGACGTCGACTCGAGGAACGGATCCCATTTGGCCGCGGTCAGCTGCCCCTTGCTGTCCAGGGCGCGGTACACCACGTACCCGGCAGCGACGAGCAGGACGACGACGAGCGCGGAGATCGCGTGGTAGGTCGCGCGGGCCCGCGGGCCGGGCGCGTCGTAGAGGACGGTTGCGCGGGCGCTCATCGGGCCACCTCGTAACGCTTTCCGAGCCAGCCGAACAGCAGGCCCATGGGAAGGGTGAGAATCACGAAGCCGAGCGCGAAGATCCCACCGACGAGGAAGATCGCGGCTTCGGTCTCGATCATCGACTTCATCAGGAGCGAGGCCTCGGCCACACCGATCACGGAGGCGATCGTCGAGTTCTTCGTCAGGGCGATCAGCACACTGCCGAGCGGAGCGATGACGGCGCGGAACGCCTGGGGCAGGACGATCAGCCGCAGATTCTGCGCGAACGTCAGGCCCAGCGAGCGGCCCGCCTCCGACTGCCCGACGTGGACGGTGTTGATGCCGGACCGCAGTGATTCACAGACGAATGCCGCCGTGTAGACGCTGAGGCCGAGAACTGCGAGCCGGAAGTTGTTGTCCACCAAGAAGGTCGGTGAATCGGTCGGTGCGAGCGCGACACCCAGGGTCTGCGAGAGGCCGAACAGGCAGAACAGGATGATCAGCGTCAGCGGCGTGTTGCGGAAGATCGTCACGTACGCGGCTCCGACCGCCCGCGCGACCGGGATGGGGGAGACCCGCATCGCGGCGAGAATCGTGCCGAGAATCAGGGCGGCGATCGCGGACAGAACGGTGAGCTGGATCGTGGTCCAGAACGCCTCGAGCAGTTGACTGCCGTACTTGTTCAACAGATCCACTGGTGGACTCCAGGATTCGATGGACGAGACTGTGCGACGAGCTCGCACCCGAGCTGCGACGCGGGCCGGACGATCCGCCCCGAACGGGCTGTGATCGTCCGGCCGCGACCGGATCAGTAACGATCGATGGTCGGCTGCTCCGGAACCGGAAGGCCGGAGGCGCCGACCGTGGACTGGAACGCAGCCTCCCACGCTCCGGAATCGAGCATCGACTGGATCGCGTCGTTGATGCGGGCCCGCGACTCCTCGTCGCCCTTGGCGAGACCGATCCCGTAGTTCTCGGTGGTGAACGGTTCACCGACCACCTTGAACTCACCCGGGGACTGCGCCGCGTAGCCGGCGAGGATGATCGCATCGGTGGTCAGCGCATCGACCGCGCCGTTGCGCAGCGCCTCGACGCAGGCCGAGTACGTGTCGAATTCCTGCAGCTGCACGTCCTGCGCGTACTTGTCCTTCACGTTCTGCGCCGGGGTCGAGCCCGCAACCGAGCACAGCTTCTTGCCGCCGTTGAGCGATTCGGGTCCGGTGATGTCCGTGTTGTCCGCCCGCACGAGCAGCGACTGCCCTGTGACCATGTACGGCCCGGCGAAGTCGACCTTCTCCTTGCGAGCATCGGTGATCGAGTACGTCGCGACGATGTAGTCGACCTCACCGTTCTGGATGAGCGTCTCGCGCTGCGCGGACGGTGCCTCCTTGAACGTGATGTTCTCCTCCGAGACACCGAGCTGACCGGCGACGTACTTGGCGACCTCCACGTCGAAACCGCTGAAGGTGCCGTCCGGGTTGCGCAGTCCGAGCCCCGGCTGGTCGAACTTGATACCGATCGTGAGATTCCCGGCCTGGGCGGACTCGAGGGCGCTGCGCTGCTCCTCGCCACCACACGCGGTGGCGGCGAGCGCAACGGCGAGCGCGCCGAGGCCCAGGCGGACGGTGCGGGACAGTTTCATTCGGACTACCTCCAGTGATCGGGGCTGACGGGTCAGTGGCTGAGGATCTTGCCGAGGAAGTCCTTCGCGCGATCGGACTTCGGGGCGGTGAAGAAGGTGTTCGGGTCGGTGTCCTCGACGATCTGCCCGTCCGCCATGAACAGCACGCGGTCGCCGGCCTTGCGGGCGAAACCCATCTCGTGGGTGACGACGAGCATCGTCATGCCCTCCTTCGCGAGGGAGGTCATCACGTCGAGCACCTCCTGGACCATCTCGGGGTCCAGCGCGGAGGTGGGCTCGTCGAACAGCATCACCTTGGGGTTCATCGCCAGGGCGCGGGCGATGGCGACGCGCTGCTGCTGGCCGCCGGACAGCTGGGCCGGATACTTCTCGGCCTGATTGGCGATACCGACCCGCTCGAGCAGCGCGAGCGCATCCTTCTTCGCCTCGTCCTTCTTCTTCTTGCGGACCTTCAGCGGCGCGAGCATGACGTTGTCGAGGATCGTCTTGTGGGCGAACAGGTTGAACGACTGGAACACCATGCCCACGTCGGCACGCAGGGCGGCGAGTGCCTTGCCCTCCGCGGGCAGGACCTTGCCGTCGACCTCGATCCGCCCGGAATCGATCGGTTCGAGCCGGTTGATGGTGCGGCACAGGGTGGACTTGCCGGAACCCGACGGCCCCAGCACGATCACCACCTGGCCGCGCGGGATCTCCAGATCGATGTTCTGCAGCACGTGCAGGGACCCGAAATATTTGTTCACGTTCGCCATCGAGATCATCGACGGCGTGGAGGTCTTCTCCATATCGACAGCCTCTGGTGCCATGTCCAGGACCCTATGCGGTGGCAGGCACGCAGGACCGGATTTTGAGGCACGACGCGCGGCAGGAAACGGAACTTTTGCGACACGGGTGCGGGCTGCGGCCCGACCAGGGCAGATACGGCGCGGTTCTGGGCCTGAGCTACCCTGAGACGTGTCATTGATCGACGATGAAACCATCTCCGACTCCCCGGCCGGCGCCCGAACGTACGAAGTTCGCACGTACGGCTGCCAGATGAACGTGCACGATTCGGAGCGACTGTCCGGTCTGCTGGAGGAGGCGGGCTTCGCGAAGGTCGCCCCGGGCGGCTCGCCCGACCTGGTCGTCTTCAACACCTGTGCGGTGCGGGAGAACGCCGACAACAAGCTGTACGGCAACCTGAGCCATCTGCGTCCGGTCAAGGACGAGAACCCGAACATGCAGATCGCGGTCGGCGGCTGCCTCGCCCAGAAGGACCGCGACATCGTCGTGAAGAAGGCGCCCTGGGTCGATGTGGTGTTCGGCACCCACAACATCGGCAACCTGCCGGCGCTGCTCGACCGCGCGCGGCACAACCGCAAGGCCGAAGTGGAGATCCTCGAGTCGCTCGATGCGTTCCCGTCGACCCTGCCGGCCAAGCGCGAGTCCGCCTACGCCGGGTGGGTATCGATCTCCGTCGGCTGCAACAACACGTGCACCTTCTGCATCGTGCCGTCGCTGCGCGGCAAGGAGGTCGACCGGCGGCCCGGCGACATCCTGGCCGAGGTCCAGGCACTCGTCGACGAGGGCGTGCTCGAGGTGACGCTGCTCGGCCAGAACGTGAACTCGTACGGCCGCTCCTTCGCCGATCCGGACCAGCCCCGCGACCGCGGCGCCTTCGCTTCGCTGCTGCGCGCGTGCGGGCAGATCGAGGGTCTCGAGCGCGTCCGGTTCACGTCGCCCCATCCGGCGGAGTTCACCGACGACGTGATCGACGCCATGGCGCAGACTCCCAACGTGTGCCCCCAGCTGCACATGCCGCTGCAGTCCGGCAGCGACCGCATCCTGCGCGCGATGCGGCGCTCGTACCGCAAGGAGAAGTTCCTCGGGATCATCGAACGGGTGCGCGCCGCGATGCCGCACGCGGCGATCACCACCGACATCATCGTCGGATTCCCGGGCGAAACCGAAGAGGACTTCCAGGAAACCCTCGACGTGGTGGAAAAGGCCCGTTTCACCAGTGCCTTCACCTTCCAGTACTCGAAGCGTCCGGGTACCCCGGCCGCGGAGATGGACGGCCAGCTTCCCAAGGCGGTCGTGCAGGAACGCTACGAACGGCTGATCGCGCTGCAGGAACGGATCACCCTCGAGGAGAACCGCAAGCTCGTCGGCACCGAGGTCGAGTTGCTGGTGGCCGCCGGGGAAGGCCGCAAGGACGCCGAGACCGCCCGCATGAGCGGCCGCGCCCGCGACGGCCGGTTGGTGCACTTCCGCCCGAGGGGAACATCGACGGTGCGGTGCGTCCCGGCGACATCGTCACGATCGTCGTCAGCGATGCGGCCCCGCACCACCTGGTCGCCGACACCCCGATCCTGACGCACCGCCGCACCCGGGCGGGTGACCACTTCGAACAAGGACGTATGCCCAAGACCCCGCCGATCGGCGTGGGACTGGGACTGCCGAAGATCGGGGTTCCCGAACCCCTTCCGACACAGATGGGATGTGACGCATGAGCGCCGCACACGACGACGGCGCGGACGACCCGATGGACGAGGTCCTCGGGGACCTCGAACAGGCCGAACGCAAGATCGCGAGCGAGATCGATCCCGGCGCGCGGGCGGTCGTCGTCGCCGTCGGCGTTCTGCTCCTGCTCGGCTCCTTCAGCCTGCCGCACGCCGGAGCCGCCAACGGCTGGGAGATCCTGTCGTTCGGGCAGGACGCCGTCGCCGAGGACATCGCGCTGCCGTCACGCATCTTCGTGTGGCTGGCATTGGTCTTCGGCGGGGTGTGCTCGATCCTGGCGTTGCTCACCCGCAAGTGGGTGCTCGCGTGGCTGGCCCTGGCCGGATCCGCCGTCTCCATCGTCTTCGGCATGCTGTCGATCTGGACCCGGCAGACGCTGCCCGTCGAGTCGACGGCCTCCGGGCCGGGCATCGGCCTCGTCCTCGGATGGTTCGCGGTCATGCTGCTGACCTTCCACTGGACGCGGGTCGTGTGGGCGCGCACCTCGCTGCAGCTCGCGGCGGAAGCGGAGCTTCGCCGGGCCGCCGCCGAGGAGGAGCGCAGGGCCGAGGAGGAACGCAAGGGACTGTTCGGCACCGACGACAACCCGTAACGACCCCGCCCTTCGGCCTCCGGCTCACAGCCTCCGGCATCAGGACAGAAAACCCCGCGTCACCGTCTCCGGTGATGCGGGGTTTCTCTGTCTGTGACTGCGGTCAGCGTTCGCCGATGGCACCCTCGGCCGCGTCGGCCCATTCGCGCCACTGCTGCGCCTGCGCGAGTGCCTTCTCCGCGTCCTTCGCGCGTCCGGCCGCGGTCGCCTTCGCGGCCTGCTCCTCGAACTGACGCACCCGCTCCCGGAACTGCGCGGCGCGAGCCAGGGCTTCGGGGTCGGTGCGGCGCCATTCGGACTCGGCGGCCTCGTGCACCCGCTTCTCGATCGCCCGCAGGCGGGACTCGAGATCGTGCATCCGCTCGCGCGGAACCTTGCCGATCTGCTCCCACTTGTCCTGCAGTTCCCGCAGCTGCGCGCGGGCGACGTCGATGTCGCCGGACGGATCGATCGAGGCGGCGGCGAGCAGCGCTTCCTTCGCCCGCGCGTTCTCCTCGAACTCCGCGTCCCGCTCGGCGCTCGCGGCGTTGCGGGCGGCGAAGAACACGTCCTGCGCACCCTTGAAACGCTTCCACAGCTGGTCGTCCGCCTCGCGGGGCGCCCGCCCGGCCGCCTTCCACTCGGTGAGCAGATCCCGGAACGCCGCGGCGGTCGCACCCCAATCGGTGGAATCTTGCAGCGCTTCGGCGCGCGCGACGAGTTCCTCCTTGCGGGCTTTCGCGGCGGCTCGTTCACGGTCGAGTTCGGCGAAATGCGCACCGCGGCGGCGGTTGAACGCCTCGCGGGCCTTCGAGTAGCGCCGCCACAGCGCGTCGTCGACCTTGCGGTCCACGCCCCGGATGGTCTTCCACTCCTCGAGGATCTCCCGCAACCGGTCGCCGGCGGCCTTCCACTGGGTGGACTCGGCGCCGATCTTCTCCGCTTCCGCAGCGAGCGCCTCCTTGCGGGCCGTGTTCTCCGCCCGCTGGTGCTCCTTCTCGTGCTTGGCGGCCGTCGCGGCCTTCTCCGAGTCCGCGACGATCGCCGCAAGACGCGCGGCCAGCCCGTCGAGGTCGCCGATCACCGCGGCGGTCGGCAGCGACTCCGCCAGCGCTTCCGCGGCGGCTCGCGTCTTCTTCGCGTCGCCGGAACCCGACGCGAGCCGGGACTCGAGGATCGCGACCTCGGTCGCAAGATCGTCGAAGCGGCGCCCGAAGTGCGCGAGACCCTCGGCCGCGTCACCGGCCTGCCACGAACCGATGCACCGCTCGCCTGCGGAGGTCACCACCCATGCGGTGCCGTCCTCGTCCACCCGGCCGAACAGACTCGGGTCGCTCGCGGGCACCGCCGGGGCCGCCGCATGCACGTGCGAGGGCACCGGATGCGGTTTCGGGGTGTGCTCCGCGCCGGGACGCGGCGCACCGGGCGTGGGCGCCGGCTTCGGGGCCGCGGGTGCCGGCACGGCACCGGATTCTCGAGTTGCGCTCGTGTCCTGTGCGTTGGGGTCGGTCATCGGGTCCTCATCTCTGCCGCGCGGCACGGCTGCCTGGTCGCATGGCTCATCCGTAGGTCCGCCGCGGGGTCACCCGCGACGACGTCCGCCCACTATTGAAACAGGTCGCGCCCTCGCGGGGCGCCCGGTCCGGTCGACTACCGTGGCTCGTGTGCTGACCGCTGCGGTATTCGTGCCGTCCCCGCCCCTCCTCGTGCCCGAGCTGAACGGCCTTGCCGCGAACGAGACCGACGAGCTGCGCAGCGCCGCGCTCGCCGCTGTCTCCGAGATCGGCGACTGCACCGACTGGGTCGTCGTCGGGACCGGCCGGGCCGTCGAACGGATCGCGGCGACGGCATCCGGCACGTTCCGCGGCTACGGCGCCGACGTCCGTGTGGGCCTCGGCCCCGACGCGACCGGTGAGGCCGATCCGGAACTGGCGTTGCCCGCGCTGATCGCCGGATGGCTGCGCGGCCGGGCGGCCCCCGGTGTGCGCGCGGAGGTCCACGTCGTGCCCGTCGACGCGGGCCGGGACGAGTGCACCGGGCTCGGGCAGCGGCTGCGGGCCGAGCTGGACGAGGGTGACAAACGCCGTGGGCTGCTGGTGATCGCCGACGGGGCCGCGACCCTGACCGCCAAGGCACCGGGTGCGTTCGACGCGCGTGCCGAGGCCGTCGAAACCGACCTCGCTGCCGCACTCGCCGCCGGGGATCCGTCGGCGCTGGCCGCGCTCGACCCGGACCTGTGCGCCGGGATCGTCCTCGACGGACGCGCCGCCTGGCAGGTTCTCGCCGGTGCGTTCACCACGGCACCGAGTGCGGTGAAGATCGTCTACCGCGGCGCGCCGTACGGGGTCGGCTATCACGTCGGGACGTGGCGACCGTGAGCGCGACCGTTCCCGTCGCCGTCGTCGGCCCGACCGCCACCGGCAAATCCGACCTGGGCCTGGACCTGGCGTGCGCGCTCGGCGGCGAGATCGTCAACATCGATGCCATGCAGCAGTACCGGGGTATGGACATCGGTACCGCGAAGCTGACCGTCGCCGAACGCCGGAGCATTCCGCACCACCAGCTCGACGTGCTCGACGTGGTCGACACCGCCACCGTCGCCCGCTACCAGGAGGCCGCCACCGCGGACATCGAGGCGATCCGTGCGCGCGGAGCCGTCCCCATCATCGTGGGCGGCTCGATGATGTACGTGCAGGCCCTGCTCGACGACTGGGCGTTCCCGGCGACGGACCCGCAGGTCCGCGCGAAGTGGGAGGCGGTGCTCGCCGAGGGCGGTCTCGCCGCCGTGCACGCCGCGCTGCAGCAGGCCGACCCGGTCGCGGCCGCGACGATCCTGCCGACCGACGGGCGCCGCATGGTGCGGGCGCTCGAGGTGGTCGAGCTGACCGGCCGGCCGTTCGCGGCATCGCAACCGCAGCGGGGGGAGCCCCGCTGGGGCACGGTGATCCTCGGGGTGGACCGCGAGACCACCGAACTCGACGAGCGCATCGCGCGGCGCACCGACCTGATGTTCGAGCGCGGACTCGTCGACGAGGTACGCGGACTGCTCGACCACGGGCTGCGCGACGGGGTGACCGCGAAACATGCCATCGGCTACGCCCAGGTGCTCGAGTACCTCGACGGCGACTGCGACCTCGAGCATGCCCGCGAGCGCACTTTC
Source organism: Rhodococcus sp. CX (assembly GCF_015865005.1). NCBI lineage: Bacteria > Bacillati > Actinomycetota > Actinomycetes > Mycobacteriales > Nocardiaceae > Rhodococcus > Rhodococcus sp. CX. The sequence continues at coordinate 47,569 of NZ_JADZGH010000202.1, read as the reverse complement.
ATCGGCACTCGCCGGTACGTCCGCCGGCAGCGATCCTGGTTCCGCCGCGATCCACGGGTCCACTGGCTCGACGGCGCCGACCCGGACCTGACGGCCGCGGCCCTGCGCGTCGTGGGCGCGACGAGCGGCTCGATAAGCTGACCGGCATGGAGTTCAGCAAAGGGCACGGCACCGAGAACGATTTCGTGATTCTTCCCGATCCGGACGCCCGGCTGGACCTCGCGCCGGAGCGGGTCGCCGCCCTGTGCGACCGTCGCCGCGGTCTCGGCGCCGACGGCATTCTGCGGGTCGCTCGGGCCGGGGCGCTCGTCGAGCGCGGCGTGCTCGCGGAACTGCCCGACGGTACCGGCGCCGACGACTGGTTCATGGACTACCGCAACGGCGACGGTTCGATCGCCGAGATGTGCGGCAACGGCGTCCGGGTCTTCGCGCACTACCTGTGCGCCCAGGGTCTGGAGAGCCGCACCGACTTCGTGGTCGGCAGCAGGGCCGGGGGCAAGCCCGTGCAGGTGCATGCGGCCGGCCCGGTCGACGGCGAGGTCACCGTCGACATGGGTGTCGTCCGCGAGCTGGGAGAGTCCGCCGCGACCGTCGAGGGCCGCGTGTACAAGGGTCTGGGCATCGACGTCGGCAATCCGCACCTGGCATGCGTCGACCCGCAGTTGGCGGGCACCGGCCTGGCCGCGCTCGACCTGTCCGCGCCCGGTTACGATCCGGGCTTCTTCCCGCACGGCGTCAACATCGAGTTCCTCACCCCCATCACCTCGGGCGCGGTCGAGATGCGCGTCCACGAGCGGGGCGTGGGGGAGACCCGGTCGTGCGGCACCGGGACCGTCGCCGCGGCGATGGCCGCGCTGCGCTTCGACGGCGCCGACTCCGGCCGCGTCCAGGTGCGGATCCCCGGCGGCACTGTGGAGGTGCGGATCGAGGACTCGCGCGCGTCCCTGCGCGGCCCGTCCGTGCTGGTCGCGACCGGAACCATCGCCGATTCCTGGTGGGCGGCCCTGTCCTGAGATCCGGCGGGTCCGCCCCGGATCCCGGCGTGTCCGCGATGCCGGGAAAAACTCGAATGCACGGACTCCGGTGGCGTGGGACCATGGATCTTGTATGACGAACACACAGCGTATGACGAAGACACCGCGCAACGGGGAGTCCGTGACCGAGGACCGCACCGAATACGACGGATGGACCACCGACGACCCGTCGGTCGGAGAGATGCAGCTCGAGGATCGCAGTGCACTGCGCCGCGTCGCCGGTCTGTCCACCGAACTCGAAGACATCACCGAAGTCGAGTACCGCCAGCTCCGCCTGGAGCGAGTGGTGCTCGTCGGCGTGTGGACCGGCGGAACCGCCGCCCAGGCCGAGGCGAGTCTCGCCGAGCTCGCCGCACTCGCGGAAACCGCGGGTTCCGAGGTTCTCGAGGGCCTCATCCAGCGTCGCGACAAGCCCGACGCCGCGACCTACATCGGCTCCGGCAAGGCCGACGAGCTGCGGCAGGTCGTCCTCGCGACCGGCGCCGACACCGTCATCTGCGACGGTGAACTCACCCCGGCCCAGCTCACCGCACTGGAGAAGGTCGTCAAGGTCAAGGTCATCGACCGGACCGCCCTGATCCTCGACATCTTCGCCCAGCACGCCACCTCCCGGGAAGGCAAGGCGCAGGTCTCGCTCGCCCAGATGGAGTACATGCTGCCGCGACTGCGCGGCTGGGGTGAATCGATGTCCCGGCAGGCCGGTGGCCGTGCCGGCAGCAACGGCGGCGTCGGTCTGCGCGGCCCCGGTGAGACGAAGATCGAAACCGATCGCCGTCGCATCCGCGAACGCATGGCGAAGCTGCGCCGCGAGATCAAGGCGATGAAGGCGGCCCGCGACACCAAGCGGACCCGCCGGCTGCGCAACCGCATTCCGTCGGTGGCGATCGTCGGATACACCAACGCCGGCAAGTCGAGCCTGCTCAATGCGCTGACCGGCTCCGGGGTTCTGGTGCAGAACGCCTTGTTCGCGACCCTCGATCCGACCACCCGGCGCGCAGCGCTGCCGGACGGGCGCGAGTTCGTGCTGACCGACACCGTCGGATTCGTGCGGCACCTGCCGACCCAGCTCGTCGAGGCGTTCCGTTCCACCCTCGAGGAAGTCGCGGACGCGGATCTGCTGATGCACGTCGTCGACGGATCCGACCCGATGCCTACCGAGCAGATCAAGGCGGTCCGCGAGGTCGTCACCGAGGTGCTGCGCGAATCCGATGCGCCCGCGCCGCCGGAACTGATCGTCGTCAACAAGATCGACGCCGCCGATCCGGTGATGCTGATGCAGCTGCGCGGGCTGCTTCCGGACGCGATCTTCGTGTCGGCACGCACCGGCGAAGGTCTCGACGAGCTGCGCGACCGGGTCGCCGGACTGCTCGAGGATCCGGACGTCGAGGTCCAGGTGATGCTGCCGTACACGCGCGGAGACCTGCTGGCCCGCATCCACACGGACGGGCAGATCCTCGAATCCGCGCACGGCGAGGACGGCACGCGCGTCCACGCCCGCGTACCGAAGGCACTGGCCTCGGCCTTGGTCGAGTACGCCGCCTAGTGCGGACGGGGGTGGGGGCCGCGCCGGTCGCGGTGACGGTTCTGCTCGCGGCGCTCACGGGGACGATCGTGCTCGCGGTGCTCGCCGCACCGGCACCGGCGAGCGCCCAGGCGCAGGACGTGCCGATCGCGGACGTGCAGGAGGGGGTGTTGTGCATCCCGTCGGACGCCGGACTCGCGGAACTTTCCGGACTCGCGATGCTCGACGGCCGCCTGTTCGCGGTACCCGATGCGGGGGCGGACGAGTCGGTCGTCGAACTCGGTGACGACTGCTCGGTCGTGCGCCGCATCCCTGCACCGGTCGACCCGTACGACGTGGAAGATCTTGCGGCCGGACCGGATCGGCGGCTCTGGCTGTCCGACACCGGCGACAACACAGCACGCCGGGAGACCGTCGCGCTGATCTCCCTCGACCCCGCCACCGGTGCCGGTGACCTGTACCGGATGACCTACCCGAGCGGCGCCCGCGATGGTGAGACCCTGCTCATCGGTCGCGACGGCGTGCCCTTGTTCGTGTCGAAGGCCTTGTTCGGTGCGAGCACCGTCTACCGGCCGGCGGACGGGAAGACCCTCACGGATCTCGCGTCGCCCGGCCCGAATCCGCTCGAGGAAGTCGGTGTGCTCCGGCTCGGACCCACCGACACCCCTGGAGGACCGCTCGCCGGCGGATCGTCGACCCTGATCACCGGCGGTGCGGTCAGCGCCGACGGCACGGTCGCGGCCGTGCGCACCTACACCGACGTGTATCTGTTCCATGCCCCGGACGGTGACCTCGTGGCGGCGCTGGCCGGGGGCCCGCAACTGCGCATCCCGGTCGCCGGTGAGCCGCAGGGGGAAGCGGTCGCGTTCACCCCGGACGGTGATCTGCTCACGGCGTCCGAGTCGAACGGCGGTCCGCTGCCGCAGATCCGGGTGTGGC
>NZ_JADZGH010000202.1:42503-43940 GCF_015865005.1 Rhodococcus sp. CX | reverse complement strand
GCCGCGGCGGGCTGGTGGTGGCGCCGCCGACGCCGACCGGCTCGCGGCCGGCCGGCGTCGCGCCGCTGACATCCGGTCAGGCGTCGAGGTCGGCGACCACGAGTTCCGCGATCTTCGCCAGTACGGCGTCGTCGTCGCAGCTGACGGTGACGGCCGTTCCCTGGGTGGCGCCGAGCGTCATGATCATCAGCGCGGAGCCCGCGTCGACGGGTTCGCCGCCGTCGACCGCGAGGGTGACGGGAACACCGGCCGCGACGACGGCCTCCGCGATGATCCCGGCGGGACGGGCGTGCAGGCCGATGGACGAGCCGACGGTGACGGTGGTGCTGGACATGGGATCTCCTTCGATCGGTCGAGTCGGGGTTGGGCCGAGTCGGGGTTGGCTGGGTCAGGCGGCGACCGGCTGCGGTGCCGGAGCAGGCGTGGTCAGGTGAGCTGGGCGCTTCAGTTCCTTGGCGAGCGTGACGCACAGGGCGCCGACGATCGTTCCGGCGGCGAGGGCGGCGAAGAACCACAGGACCCGGTCCATCGCGAAGATGACGAACACGCCGCCGTGCGGAGCAGTGAGCGTGACATCGGTCGCCATCACGATCGCGCCGGTCACGGCGCCGCCGACCATCATCGACGGGATCACGCGGAACGGATCGGCCGCGGCGAACGGGATAGCGCCTTCGGAGATGAACGACGCACCGAGCAGCCATGCGGCCTTGCCGTTCTCGCGTTCCGCGGTGCTGTAGAGCTTCGGCCGCAGCGTCGAGGACAGCGCCATCGCCAGCGGCGGCACCATGCCGGCGGCCATGACCGCGGCCATGATCTGCAGCGACGCGTGGTTGTCGACGGCCAAACCGGCGACCGCGAACGCGTACGCGGCCTTGTTGACCGGGCCGCCGAGATCGAAGCACATCATCAGGCCGAGGATCACACCGAGGATCACGGCGGAGCCGCCGGACAGGCCGTTGAGCCAGTCGGTGAGCCCGGTCGTGATCGCGGCCAGCGGCCGGCCCAGCACCAGGAACATCAGCGCCCCGACGATGAGCGTGGCGAGCAGCGGGATGATCACGACGGGCTTGAGCCCGCGCGCCCACACCGGTAGCGGGATCCGTCCCACCCACAGGGCCGCGAAACCGGCGATGATGCCGCCGACGAGACCGCCGATGAACCCGGCGCCGACGAAGACCGCGACCGCGCCGGCGGTGAATCCGGGTGCCAGGCCGGGGCGGTCGGCGATCGCGAAGGCGATGTACCCGGCGAGGGCGGGCACCAGGAACGAGAACGCCAGCGACCCGAGCTGGAACAGCACCGCGCCGAGATAGGTGGCGACTCCGCCGGCCGGCAGGTCCCACAGGGTGTTGTTCACTACGATATCGGCGGCCGAATCGGAGATGTCGTACCCGCCGAGCAGGAATCCCAGCGCGATGAGCAGACCACCCGCCGCGA
>NZ_JADZGH010000202.1:40188-42493 GCF_015865005.1 Rhodococcus sp. CX | reverse complement strand
GATGCGGGTGCCCCAGCCGAGTTCGCCGCCCCGGGTCTCCTCCGCATCCGCGGGAGCGGAACCGGCCTCGACGGTCGCGGTGGACGGGTCGGCTGCGGCACGGACCGCTTCGGCGATCATCGCGTCGGGCTCGTTGATCGCACGCTTGACGCCGGACGCGACCACGGGCTTACCGGCGAAGCGCTCGCGGCCCTTGACGCCGACGTCGGTCGCGAAGATGACCGCGTCCGCGGCGGCGATCGCCGCGGACGGCAGGGGAGTGCTGCCGGCCGAGCCCTGGGTCTCGACGCGGACGGTGACGCCCGCGCGCTGCCCGGCTGCGGTGAGGGCGTCGGCGGCCATGTAGGTGTGGGCGATGCCGGTGGGGCACGCGGTGATCGCGACGATCGTGCGTTCGGTGGGGGCCGCGTCGGAGGACACCGCCTCCGCTTCGGGTTCCGGCCGGGGTTCCGACACAGGTTCCGGCGCCGGCTGGGGTGGTGGCGGCAACACGCCCTCGACGAGGGCGATGACGTCCGCCTCGGTGGCGGCGCCGCGCAGCGACGCGACGAACTCGGGGCGGACCAGCGCGCGGGCCAGCGACGACAGCAGTTTCATGTGTTCGGCGCCGGCCCCTTCGGGTGCGGCGATCAGGAACACGAGGTCGGCGGGGCCGTCGGGGGCACCGAAGTCGACCTTCGGGGCCAGCCGCGCGAATCCGAGCGACGCCGCGGTGACCGCCTCGGACCGGCAGTGCGGGATAGCCAGGCCTCCGGGAAGACCGGTCGCCGACTTGTCCTCCCGGGCCAGGGCGGCGGCCGCGAGTGCGTCGGCGTCGGAGGCGCGGCCCGCTCCGGTGAGCCGCTGGGCCAGTGCGGTGATCACCGCGGCCTTGTCGGTGCCGAGATCGGCGTCGAGCGTGATGAGATCCGCGGCGATGATCGCGGGTGCGGTATCTGGCATGACAGGTCCTTACGAGTGGTGGGGGAGTACCGCGGAGCGGGGATCGAGGTCGGTGACGGTCACCGCGGCCGGATCGACCGAGTCCGGGCCGGGCAGTGCGGTGCCCGGCAGGGCGACGGCGGCGCATCCGTACGCCACGGCGTGCCGGAGCCGGTCGGCCGGGCCGAGACCGTTGCGTTCGGCGACGAGGTAGCCGGCGAGCGACGAATCGCCGGCGCCGACCGTGCTGCGGGCGGTGACCGCCGGTGCCACGGCCCGCCACGCACCCTCGGCGGTGACCAGCACCGCACCGGCGGCGCCCAGCGTGGCCAGCACCGCCCCGACCCCGCGGGCGACGAGGCTGCGCCCGGCCGCGACCACCGGAGCGGTGTCGCCGGCGGCCGCGGCGGCTTCGAGCGCCGCGGAATCGGCGCCGGTGAGCTGGGCGAGTTCGTCGGAGTTCGGTTTGACGAGATCCGGTGCGGCCTCCGGGAACCGCGCCGAGAGTGCCAGCAGCGGCGCCTCTGAGGTGTCCACCGCGATCCGGGTTCCGGTGGCGCGCAGTGCACACACCAGGTCGGCGTACCAGTCGTCCGGAACGCTCGGGGGCAGCGATCCGGAGAGCACCGTCCAGTCCGCCCCGGCGGCCCGGGCGACCACGGCGGCCCGGAGTTCCGCGCGTGTCCGGGGGCCGTATGCACTACCGGGTTCGTTGAGTTTCGTAGTGGTGCCGTCGGGTTCGGCGACGGTGGTGTTGGTTCGTGCGAGCGATGCGGTTTCTATTGCCAGGCAGTCGATTCCGTGTGTTTCGAGGGCGGCGAGGAGTGGGTCTCCCGGGTTGCCCGGCAGGATCGCGAGAACCGGGTGGCCGGCGGCGTGCAGGACCCGTGCGACGTTGATGCCCTTGCCTCCGGGGTCGACGAGCACGTCGGCGGTGCGGTGCACGGCGCCTCGGACGAGCGGGCCGGACAGCGCGATCGTGCGGTCCAGGCTCGGATTGGCGGTCAGTGTGACGATCACGCCGTCACCACCTCGATTCCCTGTTCCATGAGCTGGATTCGGTCGGTCTCGTCGATCTCGCTGTCGGTGACGAGGACGTCGACGGCAGCGAGGGGAGCGAAACTCAGCAGGTGCCGCCGGCCGATCTTGGAGGAGTCGGCGACCACGACGACGCGGTCCGCGGCCTCGACCATCCGGCGCTTCACCGCGGCTTCGTCCGCGTCGGGCGTCGACAGGCCGTGATCGGCGGACAGTGCGTTGGTACCGATGAAGGCGACGTCGACGTGCAGCATGCCGAGGTAGCGCAACGCGTCCTCGCCGACGGTGGCCTGCGTGACGCCGCGGACGCGACCGCCGAGCAGATGCAGCCGGACGGAGCCGAGCC
>NZ_JADZGH010000202.1:27449-40178 GCF_015865005.1 Rhodococcus sp. CX | reverse complement strand
GCCGCGATGGGTACCGAGTTCGTCACGACGGTGAGGTCGACGTCGGTGGGCAGGGCCGCGACCAGGCGACCGGTCGTGGTTCCCGCGTCGATGACGACGCTCCCGCCGGATTCCGGCAGGAATCGGGTGGCGGCCGCGGCGATGCGGTCCTTGAATCCGGCGCGGGTCTGGTCGCGTTCCGCCAGGCCGGGTTCGGTGACGGTGAGGGATGCGGCGGGGATGGCGCCGCCGTGGACACGCCGCACGTGGCCGAGCCGTTCGAGCATGGCCAGATCGCGGCGGACGGTTTCGGTCGTGACGCCGTACCGACCGGCGAGTTCGGCGACGGACATGCGTCCGCGCCGCTCGATCAGCTCGCCGATCGCCTGTTGCCGTTCCTCTGCGTACACCGGGTCTCCTCGTCGCCTGCGGAAAATGTTGCTTTATGTTGTTTTACGCCCGTATGTGTTGACATGTCAATGCTCCGGAGTAATCTCGATCACATCGATCTCCGCCAGTGGCGAGGAGGAAGCATGAAGAACGTGATGCCGGTGGCAGACGGTTCGCCGGTGCGCGAAGTCCACGGAACCCCCGTCGTGCCCGGTGTGGCCTACGGCCCGGCGATCCGCCCCGCGCCGCGCCCCGAACTACCCACCGCGCACGCGGGCGTTCCCGACACCGCCCGCGCAGCCGAAGCGGAACGGTTCACGGCCGCCGCGAGCGTCGTCGCCGACAGGTTGCGGGCCCGCGCCGCCCACGCCTCCGGCGCCGCCGCCGAGGTGCTGCTGGCCAACGCCGGCCTCGCCGAGGACCGCGCCTGGATCGGCGCCGCCACCGGCAGGATCCGCAACGGATCGGACGCCGTGGCCGCCGCGATCGACACCACCGAGCAGTTCGCGACGATGTTCGCGCAGTTGGGTGGGCTCATGGCCGAGCGGGTCACCGACCTGCGCGACATCCGCGACCGCGTCGTCGCGGAACTTAGCGGACATCCGGAACCGGGAATCCAGCTGCCCGACGAGCCGTCGGTGCTGCTCGCCGAGGACCTCGCCCCGGCCGATACCGCCGGCCTGGACCCCACCCGCATCATCGGGCTGGCCACCACCCTGGGCGGACCCACGAGCCACACCGCGATCATCGCGCGCCAGCTGGGCATTCCGTGCGTGGTCGCCGCGGCGGGACTCGACGCGATCCCGGCGGGCGCGGCCGTCCTGCTCGACGGTTCCACCGGCGAGATCCGCATGGATGCGGACCCGGAGGCCGCACGCGCGGCGGTCGAGGTGGACCGGCAGGAACGCGCCCGCGTGGCCTCCTGGACCGGCCCCGGTGCCACCGCCGACGGCCACCCGGTCGCGATCCTCGCGAACGTGCAGGACGGTGCCGGCGCGCGTGCAGCCCGGCAGACCCCCGCCGAGGGAGTCGGCCTGTTCCGCACCGAGCTGTGCTTCCTGGACCGGGACGTCGAACCGTCGGTGGCCGAGCAGGCCGACATCTACGCGGAGGTGCTCACCGCCTATGCCGGGCGCAAGGTCGTCGTGCGCACCCTCGACGCCGGGTCCGACAAGCCGCTGCGGTTCGTGACCCATCCCGACGAACACAACCCGGCGCTCGGTGTGCGGGGCATCCGGATCGAGGCGACCGCACCCGGCATCGTCGAGCGGCAACTCGACGCGGTGGCCGAGGCGGCCGCGCGGACCGGCCAGTCGCCGTGGGTCATGGCCCCGATGATCGCGACCGTCGCCGAGGCCGCCCGGTTCGCCGCGCTGGTGCGGGCCCGGGAGATGGTGCCGGGCGTCATGATCGAGGTGCCCGCCGCGGCACTGCTCGCCGACCGGCTGCTCGAGCACGTCGACTTCCTGTCCGTCGGCACCAACGATCTCGGCCAGTACACGATGGCCGCCGACCGCATGTCCCCGCAGCTCGCGGCGCTGACCGACCCGTGGCAGCCGGCCGTGCTCGCGCTCGTCGCCCGGACCGCGGAGGCCGGCCGGACGGCCGGAAAACCGGTCGGAGTGTGCGGGGAGGCCGCCGCCGATCCGCTGCTCGGCTGCGTACTGGCCGGGCTCGGCGTCACCTCGCTGTCGTGCGCGGCGGCCGCGGTCGGCGCGGTCGGCGCCCGGCTCGCGACGGTCACTCTCGACCGGTGCCGGGAGGCCGCCGAAGCGGCCGTCGCCGCCGCGGATCCGGCGTCCGCCCGTGCGGCGGTCACCCGCATCCTGGGCTGAGCACTGCGCGGCGCGCCTTCCTGGCCTTACGATTCCGTTTCGTGAGCGAACCGGTGAAGACCACGAAGAGGGTACGTGCGGGCGTCGGCTGGACACTGCACGGTGACGGCCGCCGCATCACCCACGGCGGGGTCGTTGCTCCGGACGAACGGTTGTCCTGGCCGCGGACCGTCGGCATCGGCATGCAGCACGTCATCGCCATGTTCGGAGCCACCTTGCTGGTGCCGACGATCACCGGTTTCCCGGTCACCACGACGCTGCTGTTCTCCGGGATCGGCACCGCGCTGTTCCTGCTGATCACGCGGGGCCGGGTGCCCAGCTACCTCGGTTCGTCCTTCGCCTTCATCGCCCCGCTCACCGCGTCGGCGGCCGATGGACCCGCCGCGCAACTGGGCGGCATCGTCGCCGTCGGCGTGCTGCTCGCCGTCGTCGGGCTCGTGGTCAAGGCGCTCGGCGCCCGCGTCATCGACGCCGTGATGCCGCCGGTGGTGACCGGCGCGATCGTCGCGCTCATCGGCCTGAACCTGGCCCCCACCGCCGTCGGCTCGTTCGAGGCGCAGCCGCTGATCGCCGCGATCACCCTGGTCTCGATCCTGCTGGTCACCGTGCTCGGTCCCGGCCTGCTCGGCCGGCTCGGCATCCTCGTCGGTGTCGTGATCGGCTGGGTGTTCGCCGCGGTCACCGGCGGTCTGGCCGACGACCGGCTCACGGCGCTGCGCGACGCCGCCTGGTTCGGGGTTCCGGAACTGCGCGGCCCCACGTTCCAGCTGTCGGTCGTGCTGGTCGCGCTGCCCGTGGTGATCGTCCTGATCGCCGAGAACGTCGGCCACGTCAAGGCCGTGTCCGCGATGACCGGACGCAATCTCGACGACGTCGCCGGCGATGCCCTGTTCGCCGACGGCCTGGCTACGACCCTCGCCGGCTTCGGGGGCGGCTCGGGCACGACGACCTACGCCGAGAACATCGGGGTCATGGCCGCCACCCGCGTCTACTCGACCGCCGCGTACTGGGTTGCCGCGGCCACCGCCGTCGTCCTGGCGTTCTCCCCGAAATTCGGCGCACTCGTCTTCACCGTCCCGGACGGCGTGCTCGGCGGCGCGACCCTGGTCCTGTACGGCCTGATCGGCATCCTCGGCGTCCGCATCTGGATGGACGCGAAGGTCGACTTCACCGACCCGGTGAACCTCACCGTCGTGGCTGCCGCGCTCGTCGCGGGCATCGGCGACCTGACGCTGTCGATCGGATCGGTCGAACTCGGCGGCATCGCATGGGGATCGATCGGCATCCTCGTCGCCTACCCGATCCTCCGGAAGTTGGCGAACCTCCGAGGGTGACCCTGCCGCCGTTCCACACCGGCGACAACGGTCACAAAACGTGCTCGCTCCTGTCAGCGTCACAACAGGTGGTACTTGCCTACCGTAAGGGCGAAGTACGCCGTGACCTACAGGAGCGCACATGGAACGCACCCTCTTCGAACCCGAACACGAACTCTTCCGCGAGTCGTACCGGAAGTTCCTCGAGCAGGAGGTGGCACCCTTCCACGAGCAGTGGGAGAAGGACAAGATCGTCGACCGTGAGGTCTGGAAGAAGGCCGGGGCGCAGGGCTTTCTGGGCATGGCCGTTCCCGAGGAGTACGGCGGAGGCGGTGTCGACGACTTCCGGTACAACGTCGTGCTCACCGAGGAGACCACCCGCGGCGGCTACAGCGGTGTCGGTTTCATGCTGCACAACGACGTCGTGGCTCCCTACCTGCTGAACCTCGCGAACGAGGAGCAGAAGCAGCGGTGGCTGCCCGGCTTCTGTTCCGGCGAGATCATCACCGCCATCGCGATGACCGAACCCGGCACCGGTAGCGACCTGCAGGGCATCAAGACCCGTGCGGTGCGCGACGGCGACGACTGGATCCTCAACGGCTCCAAGACGTTCATCACCAACGGCATCAACGCCGACCTGGTGATCGTCGTTGCCTGCACCGACCCCGAGAAGGGCGCCCAGGGCTTCTCGCTCCTCGTCGTCGAGCGCGGCATGCCCGGTTTCGAGCGCGGCCGCAATCTCGACAAGATCGGTCTCGACGCGCAGGACACCGCGGAGCTGAGCTTCGACAACGTGCGCGTGCCCGGCGCGAACCTGCTCGGTGAAGAGGGCCTCGGCTTCATCTACCTGATGCAGAACCTCCCGCAGGAGCGCCTGTCGATCGCGGTGGTCGCCGCGGCCGCCATGGAGCAGGTCCTCGAGGACACCCTGCAGTACTGCCGCGACCGCAAGGCGTTCGGCAAGTCCATCGGCAAGTTCCAGAACACCCGGTTCGAGCTGGCCGAACTCGCCACCGAGACGCAGATCGCGCGCGTGTTCGTCGACAAGTGCATCGAGTCGCTCAACGCCGGCACGCTCACCGTGCCGGAGGCGGCGATGGCGAAGTACTGGACCACCGACAAGCAGGTCGAGCTCATCGACCGGTGCCTCCAGTTGCACGGCGGCTACGGCTACATGCGTGAGTACCCGGTCGCGAAGGCGTACCTGGATGCTCGCGTGCAGAAGATCTACGGCGGCACCAACGAGATCATGAAGGAGGTCATCGGCCGTTCGCTGAACGTCTGAGCGACCTTCCGGAAAACCACATCGGGGCGGTACGGCAATCGCGGTACCGCCCCGATGTCGTTGTGGGAGATCTCAGATCTTCCGGATCACGGTGACGACCTTGCCGAGGATGACGGCGTCGTTGCCGGGGATCGGTTCGAACATCGGATTGTGCGGCATGAGCCACACGTCCTTCTTCACTCGCTTGAAGGTCTTCACGGTGGCTTCCCCGTCGAGCATCGCAGCGACGATGTCGCCGTTCTCGGCGACGTTCTGCTGGCGCACGACCACCCAGTCGCCGTCGCAGATCGCGGCGTCGATCATCGATTCGCCGACGACCTTGAGCAGGAACAGCGATCCCTGGCCGACGAGTTCGCGGGGGAGAGGGAAGACGTCCTCGACGGCCTCCTCGGCGAGGATCGGGCCACCGGCCGCGATCCTGCCCACGACCGGCACCATCGCCGCGGACGGTACCGCCGACGTTGCGGGAGCGGTGGTCTCGGTGCTGTCGTCGGGGGTGACCGCGCTGTCCTCGAGGCCGCGGACATCGACGGCGCGCGGCCGGTTGGCGTCGCGCCGCAGGAAGCCCTTGCGTTCGAGGGTGCGCAGCTGATGGGCCACGGACGACGTGGAGTTGAGCCCGACAGCGTCGCCGATCTCCCGGATGCTCGGCGGGTACCCTCGCTCGGCCACCGAATCGCGGATCACTTCGAGAACGCGCCGCTGGCGCTCGGTGAGCCCGGCCGTCGAATCGGCGACGACCGTCCGGGCGGGGCCGCTCGCGGAGTTGGCGTCCGTCATGGTCGTGACCTCCGTGCGTCGAGTGTCGGATGTGCTGGTTGTGATGTATCGAATCTATCCGCATTCGCGCGCGTTATCAAACACCTGTTCGAGATTTCCGGCTCGAAAAGCTGACAAGTCGATCATGGCGTGGTAGAAATTCGAACAGATGTTCTTCGAACCTTTGATCGAACGAAGGATCGACATAGATCGAACACTTGAGCGATCGAGCGAGAAATGCGCAGTTCGCGCAGCCGATCGAGTACCGCGACCGGTCGAGCACGGAGGATCCGATGGGTGCAGCAGCAGTTCGCCGAACCGAGTGGAACGAGTTCACGACCGGCCCGATGCGGGTCGACCCCGCCCACGAGCGGGACGCCCGGATCTATCGCTTCCCGGTCCGGCCGCCGTTTCCCCGCCCGAATGCGGGACGCATCGAATACCGCCGTCCGGCAGCGGCTCCCGTCGCGTGCACCGACCGCACACGCCCGGCGGCGCTGTCGTTCCCCCGGGCCGTGCGGCAGACGGTGGTGACGGTGCTCCTCACTGCGACCGCGCTCGTCGCGATCCTCGCGGTGGGGTACCTGCGGACGAGCGAGGTCGCGGCGCATGTTCCGCGCACCGAGGTCGCGGTCGTCAGAATCGGCGAATCGCTCGCCGACGTCGCCGCCCGGATCGCCCCGGACGCCGCCACGGTCCAGGTAGTGGAGCAGATCTCCGAGCTCAACATGCTGTCCGGCACCACGGTGCGTCCCGGTCAGCAGCTCATCGTTCCGGTCGTCGGCCGCGGGTGAGCTGCCGTGCTCGACCGGGGACCGGACCGGGACGAATCCGGCCGGCAGGTATTGTCGATTCCTGTAAGCCACACCACCCCGTGTGGTCGCGTCGGGGCAGCTCCACCTCAGGGCGGGGACGACCTCGGGAAGACGGTTCGACGCCGACGTCGCGGCCCGCACGGCAGCGACGAAGGAACCGACATGTATTGCCCGTACTGCCGGCACCCGGATTCCCGGGTCGTCGATTCGCGCGAGGCCGATGAGGGCGCCGCGATCCGCCGGCGCCGGGCATGTCCCGAATGCGGCCGCCGATTCACCACCGTCGAAACCGCGGTGCTGTCCGTCGTCAAGCGCAGCGGCGTGACCGAGCCGTTCAGCCGCGAGAAGGTCGTGCGCGGCGTCGCCCGCGCGTGCCAGGGTCGCGCGGTCGACAACGACGCGCTCAACCTGCTGGCGCAGCAGGTCGAGGACGCGGTGCGGGCCAAGGGTTCTCCCGAGGTGCCCAGCCACGAAGTCGGTCTGGCCATCCTCGGCCCGCTCCGGGACCTCGACGAGGTCGCCTATCTGCGATTTGCGTCCGTGTACCGGGGCTTCAGCTCGGCGGAGGACTTCGAACGCGAGATCAAGGAACTGCGCGAGCATCAGGCGCGGCGCAGCACCGACCCCGGCGAGGACTGACCCCGCGGGTGTCGGCGCGGCGCCCGGCCGGCCGCCGGCGCCCGACCGTTCAGCGAATCGCGCTGATGGCCTTCATGATTCGCTTCTCCGACACCGGGATCCGAGTTCCCAGGCCCTGCGCGAACAGGCTCACCCGCAGCTCCTCGATCAACCAGTAGACCTCGTTCACGTCCGCGGCGGCCCGGCGTTCCTCGGGCAGCCGGGCGAGCAGCCGATCGTATTCGGCGTACACCCGGTCGAGTACGTCCATGCCCTGGGCGTCGCGGTGGGCGCTCGCCGGCAGTGCCTCGAGGCGCTGCGCTGCGGCAGCGAGATATCTCGGCAGGTCCGCGAGACGGCGACTGCCGAGGTCGGTCACGAAGCCCGCGAACAGCAGCGAGGCCAGTTGCTCCCGCACATCGTCGGCGGCCTCGCCGCGCACCCGGTCCAGCAGCACCCCGACCTCGTGGGCCCGGGACAGCGCCGGCACCACCAGCTTCAGCAGCGCCGACACCCGGCCGGGCAGCTGCGCCCGGACCGTCTTGACCATCGCCTCGAATTCCTCGGGGGTCCGGATCGGCGCGCCGTGCGCCGCGACCAGTTCGTCCACGGCGCAGGCCCGGCAGTCCTCGAGCAGCGCGTCGAACGAACCGTCCGGATTGCGGCCGAGCGCGAGACGTTCCGCGTTGGTCAGCCCCGACGTGGCGGCGCGCGCCTGCGTCGGAACCGCCGCCAGCAGCAGCGCCCGCAGGCCGGTGCGGGTCGCGGCGCGTTGTGCCTGCGGGGTGCTCAGGACTCGGACCGCGACACCGGACCCCTCGCTCACCAGGGCCGGATAGCCGGTCACCTGCTGGTTCCCGACCGTGCGCGTCACGGTCTCCGGCAGCGTGCCGAGCGTCTCTGCCGTCCACACCAGCGCCGGCGCGCGTTCGGTGCTCGACGCAGCGCGCGCCACCTCCGCGTCGACGCGCACCGCCAGCTTCTTGCGCAGGTCCGCCAGGCTCTTGCTGTGCCCCAGGACCTTCCCGCGCTCGTCGACCGCCGCGAACGTCAGCCGCAGATGTTCGGGCAGGGCCGCGACGTCGAAATCGCTCGGTTCGATGCGGCAGTTCCCGAGCCGCGACAACTCGCGGGCCATCGCGTTGACGAGCGGCTCGCTGCGCGGGGTGACCGACGCGAGCGCGGCCGCCGCGAAGTCCGGTGCCGGAACAACTTGGCGCCGAAGCTGTTTCGGCAAGGTCTTGATCAATGCCGTCACGAGTTCGTGACGCATGCCCGGCACGAGCCAGTCGAACCCGACCGGGCGGATCCCGGCCAGCAACGCCACGGGGATGCGGGCGGTCACGCCGTCCTGTTCGGTGCCCGGCTCGAACTGGTAGGTGAGCGGGAACTGCACATCGCCCTGCCGCCACGCGTCGGGATAGTCCCCCTCGAGCACTGCGGCGGCGTCCTGATTGACGACCGTTTCCGGGGTGAACGTCAGCAGTTCGGGATCCTGCTGGCGCGCCTTCTTCCACCACGTGTCGAAATGCCTGGCCGACACGGCATTCGGTCCGACCCGTTCGTCGTAGAAGGCGAACAGCGTTTCGTCGTCGACGAGGATGTCCCGTCGCCGCGCACGATGCTCGAGTTCCTCGACGTCCTCGAGCAACGCCCGGTTGGCGTGGAAGAACTTGTGCCGCGTGCGCCATTCGCCCTGCACCAGCGCGTGCCGGATGAACAGGTCGCGCGAGACCTCCCGATCGATCGTGCCGTACTGCACCGGGCGTTGCGCCACGAGAGGGATGCCGTAGAGCGTGACGCGCTCGTAGGCCATCGCCGCCTCGCGTTTGATCGACCAGTGCGGCTCCGAATACGTGCGTTTGACCAGATGCGGGGCCAATTTCTCGACCCATTCCGGCTCGATGCGCGCCGCCATGCGCGCCCACAATCGTGACGTTTCGACGAGTTCGGCGGCCATCACCCAACGCGGTGGCTTCTTGAACAGCGACGACCCGGGGAAGATCGCGAAACGCGAACCGCGCGCCCCGAGATAGTCCCGCTTGTCGCCCTCGCGCAGCCCGACGTGGGAGAGCAGACCGGCGAGCAGCGACTGGTGGATCGAGTCCTCGGAGACGTCCTGGTGGCGGGTCTCCCAGCCGAGGTTCAGGGTGATCTGACGCAGCTGCCCCTGCAGGTCCTGCCATTCGCGGATCCGCAGCCAGTGCAGGAACTCGTTGCGGCACATCTTCCGGAACTGGTTGGACGACAGTGCTTTCCGTTGTTCCTTCAGATAGCCCCACAGGCGCAGGAAGGCCAGGAAATCGGAGCCCTCGACCGCGAAGCGGGCGTGCTTCTCGTCGGCTGCCTGCTGGAACTCGGCGGGACGTTCACGCACGTCCTGGATCGACAACGCCGCCACGATGATCAGCACCTCGCGCAGACAGCCGTTGCGGTGGCCCTCGACGATCATCCGCGCCATCCGCGGGTCGACGGGCAGCCGCGCGAGTTCGCGGCCGGTCGCGGTGAGCTTGGGCAGCTCGTCGCGCTTGGCCGGCTCGAGGGCACCGAGCTCTTCGAGCAGCGCGATGCCGTCGCGGATCGCGCGCGGGTCCGGTGGTTCGACGAACGGGAACGACGCGATGTCGCCGAGACCGAGCGCGGTCATCTGCAGCACCACCGACGCCAGGTTGGTGCGCAGGATCTCCGGTTCGGTGAACTCCGGGCGGGCTTCGAAGTCCTCCTCGGAGTACAGCCGGATGCAGATACCGTCGGCGACGCGGCCGCAACGACCGGACCGCTGCCGCGCCGACGCCTGCGAGATCTCCTCGATCGGCAGGCGCTGCACCTTGGTCCGCACCGAATAGCGGGAAATACGCGCGGTGCCGGGATCGACGACGTAGCGGATACCGGGGACGGTCAGCGACGTCTCGGCGACGTTGGTGGACAACACCACCCGGCGGCCGGTGTGCGGGGTGAAGACCTTGTGCTGCTCGGCCGCCGACAACCGCGCATACAGCGGCAGGATCTCGGTGTTGCGCAGCTTGCGGTCGCGCAGGGCGTCGGCGGTATCGCGGATCTCGCGTTCACCGGAGAGGAACACCAGGATGTCGCCGTCACCGGCGGCCTGCAGTTCCTCGACCGCCTCGCACACCGCATCGACGGGATCCCGGTCGATCAGCTGATCGCCGACCTCGACCGTGAGCGGCCGGTACCGGATCTCGACCGGGAACGTCCGCCCCGACACCTCGACGATCGGTGCCGGGGTCCCGTCGGGGGCGGCGAAGTGCCGTGCGAACCGTTCCGGATCGATCGTCGCCGAGGTGATGATCACCTTCAGATCGGGCCGTCGGGGCAGCAGCTGCTGCAGGTAGCCGAGGATGAAGTCGATGTTGAGGCTGCGCTCGTGGGCCTCGTCGATGATCAGGGTGTCGTAGCGGCGCAGCAGCGGGTCGCGCTGGATCTCGGCGAGCAGAATGCCGTCGGTCATGAGCTTGACCAGTGTCGAGTCCGACACCTGGTCGGTGAAGCGCACCGTGTAGCCGACGGTCTCGCCCAGTTCGGTGTCGAGTTCCTCGGCGAGACGTTCGGCGACCGCCCGCGCGGCGATGCGCCGCGGCTGGGTGTGCCCGATCAGCCCGCGCACACCGCGACCGAGTTCGAGGCAGATCTTCGGGATCTGCGTGGTCTTGCCCGAACCGGTCTCGCCGGCCACGACGACCACCTGCCGGTCGCGGATCGCGGCCGCGATGTCGTCCTTGCGCTGCGACACCGGCAGCGTCTCGGGATAGGTGATCGCGGGGACGGCGGCGGCCCGCTCGGCGAGGCGGATGCGGGCCCGTTCGATCTCGGCGGCGATCGCGGTGAGCGCGTCGGCGCCGCGAGCGCGATCGAGTTTGCGGCGGAGACGTTGTTCGTCGCGGAGCGACACCTCGGCAAGGGCCGACTTCAGGTCGCGGCGATTCGGGGCGGGAGAGATGGACATGCTGAAGAGACAGCCTAGCGAAACACGATCGTCGGGCCCCGTCACAGGCACGCTTCGGGAACGGCGAGCGGTCAGTCGACCGGGGCGGGTGGGCGCTCGGTCTCCCGGACCCGCGCGAAGACGTCCCGGAACGGGGCGTGCACCGTGAAGTGGGTGAAGCCGTAACGGTCGCGCGCGTTCAGGATCTGCGCGGCCATCTCCTCGACCGTGCCGATCAGCAGGAACGGGGTGTCGAGCAGGTCGCCCACCGGCAATCCGAGCCTGTGCGCGACGGACGCCGCCGCCGCTTCCCGGTCGTCGGTTTCGAGCACCAGCTGGAGCAGGGTGTGCCACTCGATGTGGTCGGCGCGCGGCCCGGCGCAGGCCCGCGCGAACCGGACGCGGTCGTCGGCTTCGGTTGCCGACCCGATCCGGAAGGTGCCCGGGGGACGGCCTCGCACCTGGTACGCGCCGGCGACACCGACGATGTCCGCGTGCGCCGCCGCGATCGCGAGGATCCGGTCTCCGGTGCCACCGACGATCAGCGGCGGACCCTCACCGCCGAAGCCGTGCCGCTGGACCGGTCGCAGGATCGGCATGCCGAAGGCGTCGCGCATCGCGGCCTGAGGCTCGTAGCCGGGATGCGCGAACAGCCGCCGCAGTTCGGCAATGGTCTCTTCGAGGTGGTCGGCGCGGGCACCGAAGGGTTCCCACGCGATGCCGGCGGACTCGAACTCCCACCTCATGTGCCCGGCGCCGAGGCCGACCTCGAGCCGCCCGCCGGTGAGCGCGTCGGTCGTGGCGATCTCGCGGGCGAGCAGCGCCGGATTCCAGAACGCGGCGTTGAGCACCAGGGTCCCCACCCGCAGCCGCTCGGTGGCGTGCGCGGCGGCCACCAGCGTCGGGAACGGTGCCGGCACCCCGAGGTGATCCGCGGCGAAGAGTGCGTCGTATCCGGCCTCCTCGACGGCCCGGCAGGACCGTGCGAAGGCCTCCGGGGACTCGATGCCGAGTACGTTGACGGAGAACCGGAATCCGGTCATGCACTCCAGCGTGGCGCACGCGCGCCGTGCACGCCAGAATCGTTGCCGGTACGTACGATGGCCGACGGACATGAACGGTCGTGGACGGGAGTGGATCGTGGGCGCGTTGTGGCACGGATTTGCCGACATGGGCGCGATCGAACGCGACGGAGCGTTCGTCGTCGCTCGCGGTGAGGGCGCCTACATCTGGGACGACGCCGGCACCCGCTACCTGGACGCGACCGCGGGCCTGTGGTTCGCGAACATCGGGCACGGCCGCACCGAGATCGGCGAGGCCGTGGCCGCGCAGCTCGCAAAGGTCGCGCACTACTCGAACTTCGGGGATCTCGCGCTCGAGCCGACGGTCGCGCTCGCCGAACGACTCTCCGCGATCGCGCCCGTCCCGGACAGCAAGATCTTCTTCACCTCCGGCGGCTCCGATTCGATCGACACCGCCGCGAAGCTGGCCCGCCGCTACTGGCAGGAGATGGGCCGGTCCACCAAGACGCTGCTCGTCGGACGGCAGAAGGCGTATCACGGCATGCACATCGGTGGCACGTCGCTGGCCGGGATCCCCGTGAACGGCGAGGGCTACGGGCAGTTGTGGGACGACACCGCGACGGTGCCGTGGGACGACGCGAAGGCGCTGCTCGAGCTCATCGAGTCCGTCGGTGCGGACACGATCGCCGCGTTCTTCGCCGAACCGATCATCGGCGCCGGTGGGGTGTACCTGCCGCCGGAGGGCTACCTCACCGAGATCCGTGACATCT
>NZ_JADZGH010000202.1:27328-27439 GCF_015865005.1 Rhodococcus sp. CX | reverse complement strand
GGCGAACCTCGACATCCTCGAGAACGAAGGGCTGCTCGACGAGGCCGCGCGGCTCGAGACCACATTGCACACCAAGCTCGCACCGCTCGCGGATCACCCCCGCGTGGCGGA
>NZ_JADZGH010000202.1:27059-27318 GCF_015865005.1 Rhodococcus sp. CX | reverse complement strand
GCCGCGACCACGACATCCTGTTCGTCGTCGACGAGGTGGTCACCGGATTCGGCCGCATCGGTGGATCGTGGTTCGCGTCGTCACGGTTCGATCTGCAGCCCGACATCATGACCACCGCAAAGGGTCTGACGTCCGGCTACCTGCCGATGGGCGCCGTGTTCGTCGCTCCGCGGGTGGCCGAGCCGTTCTTCGCCGGTGGGGTGTGGTGGCGCCACGGCTACACCTACGGCGGACACGCGGGGTCGGCCGCGGCGGCCCT
>NZ_JADZGH010000202.1:23869-26941 GCF_015865005.1 Rhodococcus sp. CX | reverse complement strand
TCGGGTCGCGCGGCGGGTCAGGGTGCGATGCAGATCTCGCCGGCGTTCGTCATGACCGACGAGCAGGTCCAGGATCTCGTCGACGGATTCGCGGTCGCACTCGGCTGACCTGCCCCAGGGCCGATCCGTCAGCGGCGGCGAAGCAGCCGGCGCAGTGCCCGGCGCAGCCGGGTGACCGGTGTCGCCGGAATCTCCGTCAGCGGTACCTCGCCCGCGGAGTCGTGCGCGGCCGTCGCCTGCGCATACCGCTCGTGCAGCACCGAGCGCACCTCGTCCGGCGTGTAACCCCGCCGCTTGCGTTCGGCACGCACCGCGACCGCGCCGGTCGCCGCGACGCCGACCACACCGGCCAGTCCGACCAGCTTCCACCACTGCCTGCCCCGAAGTGCCATGTCCCCGACCCTAAGGGACGACGATGTCTGTCGTCGGGCCCACCCGCCTACCCGGCCACCCCGACTGGACCGGTCGCGGGAGCCGGTCACCGTGGCATGGAAGGCTGTCGGGCATGGAGCACAGCGCGACACGATCCCGGATCACGCTCGACGAGGCGGTGGCGATCACGCGCACCGGTGACCTGTGGATCTTCCGGGGCAGCAGCGGAGCCGACCGTGCGATCCAGGCGTTGACGAACGCGCCGGTCAATCACGTCGGGATGGCGGTCGTCCTCGATGACCTGCCGCCGCTGATGTGGCACGCCGAGCTCGGAAAGAGCCTGCCCGACATGTGGACCGGCCGGCACCAGCGCGGCGTGCAGTTGCACGATCTGCGCGGTGCGGTGCAGGTGTGGAGCGCCCGGTACGGGCAGCGGGGCTGGCTCCGGCAGATCTCCACGCAGATCAGCCCGGAGCAGGAGGACCAGTTGCTGCGGTCGATCGCGCGGCTCGACGGCACGCCGTTCCCGTCCACCGCGAAACTGACGGGCCGCTGGTTCGCCGGTCGCCTGCCGCGGCTCCGGAAGCCGTCGGACGTGAGCATCGAGAGCGCCTACTGTGCCGAGGTCGTCGGGATGACGATGGAGGAGATGGGGCTGCTCGAACAGCGGCGGCGGGGCAGCAACTGGTACGACCCGGGCCGGTTCTGGAGCGGCGACCGCCTTCCGCTGGCACCCGGAGTCGAGTTCGGAAGGGAAATCGAGGTCCTCCTCAGCGAGGAGGATCTCGCGGCCGGGCGGCGGTCAGCGGGCGAGGGAGCGTGACTCGCAGCGTTCGACGTGACCGCCGACCTCGACGCGCCCGTCCGACAGCCAGGCCGTCCGGATCCGCGATCCGCGTCCCTGGGTGATGTCGAGGTTCCGGCCGAGGTGGGCGGTGAGCCGGACCGCGGCGGCCCCGGTCGCCTCGTCCTCGGGAATGCCGAACGCGGGTGCGAACATCCGTGCCCGGACGGTTCCGGCCGTTTCCCCGGTCCAGGCCCACACGTACCACTCGGCTGCATCGGCGAAGTCGCCGGAGCTGCACCGGTCCACGTCTTCTGGGGCCGGCCGCTGATCGAGTACGAACGGCGGTGCCCAGTCCGCACGCGCACCCACCCAGGTGACATCCCCGTCGTAGCGCACCGCGACCGGCCCGGCCGGGACCTCGAGGGTGTCGATCGGGGTTCCGCGATCGCGGAGCCACCAGGACAATCCGACCGTGGGGTGACCGGCGAACGGAAGTTCCTTCGCGGGAGTGAAGATTCGGGCCTGGGCGCGCGTCCCGCCGGGTCCGGGCGGTCGGACGAAGATCGTCTCGCTGTAGCCGAGTTCGGCCGCGATCCGCTGGCGGTCGGCGGCGTCGACGTCCTGGTCGAGCACGATGCCGAGTGGGTTGCCGTGTTCTCCGCGGTCGTCGGTGAAGACCCGGACGACGTCGACCTGAATCGTCATGGAGGAAACAGTAACCCCCGGTGTATTCGTTCGTCGCGACCAAGTCTAAAGGGAAATCTATCGGTCGGGATATACTCATAGGCGTGTCCGATCAGCAGTATCAGCCGACCCTGTCGCAGCTCCGTGCCTTCGTCGCGGTTGCGACCCACCGTCACTTCGGGACGGCGGCTGCCCGCCTGCACGTGAGCCAGCCGACGCTGTCCCAGGGTCTCGCGGCCCTGGAATCCGGTCTCGGCGTGCAGTTGATCGAACGCAGCACCCGCCGCGTGCTGGTGACTCCGGACGGTGCGCGCCTCCTGAGCCAGGCCAAGGCCATCGTCGACGCGGCCGACGGGTTCGTCGCCGCCGCCGCGGGCGTCACCGATCCGCTGACCGGACCACTGCGTCTCGGCCTGATTCCCACCGTGGCGCCCTACGTGCTGCCGACGCTGCTGCCTGAACTGCGGACCCGCATGCCGTCGCTGTCGTTGCACGTCATCGAGGACCAGACGGCCCGGCTGCTCGAGTCGCTGCGCGCCGGGACCCTCGACGTCGCGGTGCTCGCGCTGCCGTCCGGATCGACCGGCCTGATCGAGATACCGCTCTACGCCGAGGACTTCGTGCTCGTCGTCCCCCCGGACCACGCGCTCGCCGGTCGGGACGACGTACCGCTGACCGTGCTCGACGAACTCCCGCTGCTGCTCCTCGACGAGGGGCACTGCCTTCGGGACCAGACTCTGGACCTGTGCCGCTCCGTGGACGCGCATCCGCTCTCCGGCGACACCCGGGCGACCTCGCTCGCCACGGTCGTGCGCTGCGTCGCCGGCGGACTCGGCGTCACGCTCATTCCGGCGTCGTCGGTCGCGGTCGAGTGCGCCACCGGCGATCTCGCGGTCGCGCGGTTCGCCGAACCGGTTCCGGGCCGCACGATCGGCCTCGTGTTCCGTTCGTCGAGCGGGCGCGCCGAGGACTATCGCGCGCTCGCCGATGTGCTTCGGGAGGTTGCCCCGGAGGGCGTCCGGTAGCGAGGCGCCGGAGCGCTCCCTTCTGCCGAACAGCTGCGGTCCGGCGGCGCGGGGGAGCACCATGGCGGCATGTCATGCCCCGAGATCGGTCTGCAGGTGTTCGTGCTCGACACTCCCGACCCGCGCGGTCTGGCCGCGTTCTACGCCGCGCTGCTGGGTTGGGAACTCGATTCCGACGCCACCGACGACGACTGGGTTCAGCTG
>NZ_JADZGH010000202.1:0-23797 GCF_015865005.1 Rhodococcus sp. CX | reverse complement strand
GAGGGGGACTGGCGTTCCAGCGGGCACCCGGACACGTCCCGCCGAGTTGGCCCGCCGAGACCGTGCCTCTGCGTGCCCACCTCGACCTGCAGGTCACCGACCTCGAGGCCGCGGAACGCTGGGCGCTGCAGCACGGCGCGGTCCGCGTGATCGGACCGAATCCGAGCCCGACGTTCCGCACCTACCGCGACCCGGGTGGCCATGTGTTCTGCCTCGTCGTCACCGGATGAGCAGACCGGTCACACCGGATCGAACGCGGAGATGAGCCACCTGCCGTCGACCTCGGTCAGTGACACGAGCACGCTGCTCGACATCGCCGTCGGATCGGGCCTGTCGGCGCTCGTGGTCACCTGATTCGTGAAGACCAGCACGGTGGCCGCATCCGCCTGCAGGTCCGAGACCGCCGCTCGCACCACCGAGGCGGTCGCGGTCACCGACTTCTCGCGCGCGGCCGGCGCGACGACCCGATCGGTGAACTCCGTGTAGTACGCGAGGAAGTCCCCGGTCAGATACGACTTGGCGGTCTCGAGATCCGCATCGATCGTCTCCGGAGAGTAGGACAGCAGTGCCTCCGATCCGGCGGTGGCGGCATCGAGCGCCGCGCGCGCCACGTCGTCGCCGGTGCGGGCATCCGTCCGGTACAGGCCGACGTACAGCCCCGACGCGACCGCGACGGACACGATCGCGAGAAGCGACAGCACCGTCCGTCCGGAGACGAGCCGCCGCAGCGTCCCGGCCGGGGTGCTCGCGCGGGCGGCGGGAGGATTCTCGAAGTCGTTGTTCACGGCACGAACTCCACTTTCGACATCTTCAGCCGATCACCGTCACGGGTGACGGTCACGCTGAGCCGCCACACCCGCGGCTCCTGATCGGCACCGGCCGCGTTGGTCACCTTCGAGGTCGCCGCGACCAGCACGACCGCGGAGTCGTCGGTCATCGACTCCACCGCGGCCGCGTCGACCGTGCCCTCGGTCGCGACATTCGACTGCTCGATGACGTCGACGAAGTCCTGGGCCCGGTTCCGGAAGTCGTCGTGGAACTCACCGGTCGAGTTGTCGAGGACCCGCTGAACATCGGCGTCGGCGTTGTCGAAATCGAGCGTGGTCAGGGTGACGACACCCTGCCGTGCCGCTGCCTCGAACTCCGCCGCGCGGCGGTCTCGATCGCTCGCCCCGGCGTGATGCCGGAGCATGTAGGCGCAGGCCACGACGGCCGTGCAGATCACCGCGCTCGCGGCCACGGCCGCGAGAGTCCGTCGGCGGCCGCCGGTTCCTGTGCTCCCGGCCTCGGTCGACTCCGCCTCGGTTGTTTCACCGGAGTCGTCCGAACCGGCCGTGCGCGCCTGCCGACGAAGGCGCGCGGCGCGAGCGCGAGCTTCGGCTGCGACCGCTTCGGCTTCGGCTTCCTCGGCGGCGAGGAGCAGGGACTCGGCGTCGGTCGACGACGGCGCGCGGTCCGGCATGTGTACCTCCTTGGCTCGAGCACCGGGCTCGCTTCGAGCATCGTGCGATCCTCGGCTCGGCACGGGCGTTCCGCCTGTACGCTTCCGCATTCTCGGGGTCGGCGTCAACGTCCGGCCCCAGGGATGTGTCTCGCCGACATCCCACATGTCAGCACGAAATGATCCGGAACGCACGGGGAATCGCACTCGTGCTGTGATGTGCCACAGTCGGGGACGGTCCCATCGGATACCGGAACGCGCACCGGTACGCGAATATTATTGGACAGCAACGTGATCGGGCATGAATCTCGGTGACCGAGGTGCGACCTCCCGCCCGGTTCCGTCATTCGGCTGTAGGTGCGTGTCGAAAGTGTCACTGCTGTAGTTCTATTCGTGGGACGTCGGTGTCGAACGAGTGGGCGACCGTCCGGACACGGTCCCTCTGCGAACCGGCCCGTCCCGCACGCCCCCTCCCGCGCGGTGGCCGATGTGCCGCCGGGTGGAGGGTGGTCGAGTTCCGGTCTGTCCGCGCTGCGCCGGCGATGGGCATCGTTGCCGCTTTCGAACGCTCGTAAAGCGTTGTTGCGGGCTATGGTTGGAGCTTCAACCTTGCCCGGGAGCCGGCCTGGTATGCGACCGGGTCGGCTCGGCCGCGGGCGTGACGAGGTGCCGAAACAGTCTCGAATGAGACCCTTGTCACATCTGTCAAACCAACCTACTGTGTGTTTACTAGGTTCTCGGTCCGCAGGGGGGTTGCCGTGCCACACCGTTGTCGTGCGACGCGCACGGGGGTGCGCATGTCGCCGAGGACCGGCGGGGATGCAGTTCGGAAGTACCCGGGACACCGAGGTCGATGGAGTGCGCTGCGTCTGTCGGCAGGCGTCGGACCGTTCGGTCGTCACGGTAATTCGGTCTCGTCAGGCAGAAAGGAACTTCCATGACAGCTCGGCAGTTCGACACGGCTCACCGGAAGGGCTCGGGGGGCGAGGGGTCGGGAGAGAACGGGTCGTCAGGGGAATCCGGAACCGTCGACTCTCGATACCGCCTCGACGTCGTCGCGCTGAACACTGCGGACGTCGTCCGGTTCGCCGGCGGTTGGCTGTTCGATCGCGTCATGGCCGGATGGAACGTCACGGTCTTCGTTCAGGATGCATCGGATCCGCGCCCGTTGCGGATCCTGGGGGTGGGCACGGGTGATCTCGAATCCGTCCTGACGACTCGCCGCAAAGGGTTGTACCCGCACACCGTCGCCGTCGAGGCGGACCTGTACAGCTCGGATACCCGGGTCCGGGACGGGGTCCACGCCGCTCTGGGGCACCACCCCACGGAAGTGACGCTGTGGGGCGATCGCATTCCGCCCGAGCTCGACAGCGAGGTGCGGCTCGTGCAGCACCGCCTGAGTCTGGCTGCGAGGGCGTTCAAGGCCCAGGCGCTCGTCGCGGCAGGCGCGAGCGCAACCGACGTGGCCGCCGCCGAGACGTTCTGCACCGGACGGCTGTCGCGGCCTCGCGTGCGATCGGACCTTCTGCCCGCCGGGTGATTCCCGCCCGCCGCCGTCGCCTCGACCATCTCCGGAGAAGTGGTCGAGGCGACGGCGGCAGTGTGCTTGTTCAGTTCGGACGGTTGATCACTGCGGGTCACCGATCTTTGCCGCGTCGCGGCGTACGGTCACCGGCTCCGCGAGATGCTGCTCGTCGCACAGACGCTGGAGCTTCTCGAGCGTTTCGTCGAGGCCGGGACCCAGCCGTGGTCCCGGCGTGAAGGTGGCCGGCAGATTGCGCATGCCCTGGATGACGCCGATCGTCTCGTAGTGGACGGTGCCCTCCGGATCACACCGGTAGTCGGGCATGCGATCGAGGACCGCGGTCACCATCGACTTGAACACCGTGCGCGCCACATTGGACCCGATGCACCGATGGATCCCGAGTCCGAAACTGAAGTGGCGATTGGCCTTGCGGTCCATGATGATTCGGTTCGGCTCGGGGAACAGGGACGGGTCGCGGTTGGCCATCGCCCAGGACAGCCACAGACGCTGACCTTCCTTGAACTCGGTGCCGGCCGCTTCGAAGTCCGCCGCGATCGTGCGTCCGTCACCGGGGGCGGGGGTGAAGTAGCGCAGGAACTCCTCGGTCGCGGAGTCGAGTAGGGAGTCACGTTCGCGGCTGAGTTCGTCGCGCTGTTCGGGATTCCGGGACAACCATTCGAGGGCGTGCGCGGTGAGCGCCGTCGTGGTGTCGAAACCGCCGCCGATGATCAGCCCCAGCATCCCGAGCAGTTCGAGGTCGGGTGCGGGCTCACCGTCGATGCGCAGTTCGAGGAGCGCGTTGACCAGTCCCGGCCGCGGATTCTGGCGGATCTCGTGCATGTTGGTGAGCAGGTCCAGTCCCATCGCCCGGTGCATCTCGGCGACGCGCGGGGCGTCGGGCGAATTCTCCGGTGTGTACACCGCCGCGTGGACCGGTTCGCTGTAGATCGACCACTGCTTCAACGGAATTCCGAGCATCGCCAAGGTCAGTACCGCGGGCACGACATTGGCGAGGTCGTCGACGAAGTCGATGCGGCCCTGCTCGATCTTCTCGTCGAGGCTCGCGCGGACGACCTCGTCGATGAACGGCTTCCACCGCTGCACCGCGGCCGGCGACAGATAGGGATTGAGCACCGAACGGTATTCGCGGTGTTCGGGATCGTCCATCTCCAGGATCCCGCCGCGCACGAGTGACGCGCGCTGGGCGGTCGGGATCGAGATGCCCTTGTAGCCCTTGCGTTCGTTGTTGATGTCGTGATCGTTCGAGATGTGCGGGCAGCGGGCCAGTTCGAAGACCGCGGCGCTGCCGGCCGCGACCCAGTGGCCGTCGTAGGTGTCCGTCCAGGCGACGGGGCAGGTTTCGTGCATCTCCTGGGTGATCGATTCGAACCGATGCCGGTACTCGGGTGTGTGGCGGTCGAAGTGGTATCGGTTCTTCTTGCGATCTTCGTCGGTGACGATGTTCTCGGTGGTCACGGTGTGGCTTCCCTCGGTTGGTCGTGGTTCACGGCGCACGTCTGTTCGGGCGGGGTCAGGAGATGGAGACGGCTTGTTCGGGGCACGATCGTGCCGCCTCGCGCACCTGCTCCTCCTGATCGGCCGGGACCCGGTCGTACACCGCGGACGCGTGACCGTCGATCTCACTCAGTTCGAAGGCGCCCGGGGCGCTCATCGCGCAGAGCGTATGACCCTGGCAGCGTTGCGAATCGACTTTCACCTTCATTGACCTGTCCTTCGAGTTGTCGTGAATCCGTGCCCCGCAGGGGAGATGAGCAGGGGAGATCAGACGTGGTAGTCGTACCACTTGAGGTAGCCGCCGCCGTCCACCCGCAACTGCACACCGGTGACGTAGCGGGCTTCCTCGGAGACGAGGTAGACGATCGCGTTGCTGATGTCCTCGGGTTCGACGTACGGGATGCGCATCGCCTGCTGGACCCCGAAGGCCGGTTCGGCATCCACGCGGGTCGGGTGCTCGAGGTCGGGGCGGAAGGAGCGGTACATCGGCTCGCTCTGCAGCATCGCGGTGTTGCAGTTCGTCGGGTGGACGACGTTCGCGCGAATGCCGCGCGGCGCGAGGTGGGTGGCCAGGTCGTAGACGTAGTGCGTCAGTGCCCGCTTCGAGTGCACGTAGGCCATGCCGCCCAGGTCGGCGCCCGGGTTGTCGACCTTCGAGGTGTCCATGAGGGCCGCCGTCGACCCGGTGGCGACGATGGCCGCGCCGTCGCCGAGATGGGGGAGCGACACCTGGATGGCATTGATCGTGCCGATCAGGTTGGTATCGATGACATCGCACCAGGCCTGGATCTGAGGCTCACCCTTCATTCCTGCGACGCCGGCCTGCGCGACGACGATGTCGAGCTTCCCGAACTCGGCGATGCCGGCGTCGAGCGCCGCACGCAACTGCGCCACATCGCGTACGTCCGCCTGCGCGGTCACGATTCGGCGTCCGGTCTTCTCGACGAGCCGGGCCGTTTCCTCGAGATCCTCCGGGCGGGCCATCGCGTACCCGATCGTCGGGATGTCCTCGCACAGGTCGACGGCGATGATGTCCGCGCCCTCTTCGGCCAGGCGAACCGCATGGCTCCGGCCCTGTCCGCGCGCGGCGCCGGTGACGAACGCAACCTTGCCTTCAACTCGTCCCACGATCTTTCCCTCCTGTGTCTGTGGTCTCTCGGGCCGTCGGCCGTGGCGCCGGACGGAACCGGAGGATGCTGCTCGGTGTCGGTCGTTTGCCCCGAGAAATGCGGATGTCCGCCGCGCGGTCGTGAAAGGAATCTGTGTGGGGCATGCCCCGGTTGAATCGCCTTTGCCTCGGAACAGAATGATAATTCCGAGTTACGAGAATCATACTCTGCATACGGGCGCTCGGGCAAGGATTCGGACATTCGTCCCCGTCCGGGTTCGGCGGCGGAGTCCGAAATGTGGCCGGTCCCATATTCGTTCGCGCAGCGAATGGTCTCGGTGGCGGGGAAGCGGAAGGTCGTGCCGTCCACGGTCGAATGTCTGCGAAAGACCGGATTCCCCGTTCTCCGGAACATTCTTTCCCGTACCCTCGCGGCCGGTGGGGCTCTGCGTCGCGTCCAGGGATCGATGCAGGTGGAATTAGCCTCCGGCGCCGGCGCATGTCAGCGGCGTTGCGGTCTCGGCGATGTGAGGTGCTCCCGAGGTGGTCGGATCGCTGCGAATGTGCGTCCAGGTCGCTCTTCCGAATCGAAAGGGAATCGAATCGATGGTCAACGAACTGACCGGCAAGGTCGCCGTCGTCACCGGTGGAGCATCGGGGATCGGCCGCGCGATCGTCGAGCGGTACGTCGCCGAGGGTGCTCGGGTGGTCGTCGCGGACGTGGAACGTGAGCGCGCAGAGGAGTTGGTCCGAGCCTGTGGCCCGGCGTCGGTGTTCCGGTACACCGACGTCGGGGACATCGAGCAGGTCGCGTCCACGGTCGAATTCGCGATCGAACGCTTCGGCGGACTCGACGTGATGTGCAACAACGCCGGCATTCCGGGCAGGATGCACAAGAGTTTCCTTCACGACGACCTCGCCGACTTCGGCAGGGTCATGGCAGTGAACCTGCTCGGTGTCATGGCAGGCACTCGGTACGCGGCGTCGTTCATGGCCGAGCACGGCGGCGGATCGATCGTCAACATGTCCTCGATCGGCGGGATCCAGGCCGGCGGTGGCGTGATGACCTACCGGGCGTCCAAGGCCGCGATCATCCAGTTCACGAAGTCGGCGGCAATCGAATTGGCGCAGTACGACATCCGTGTCAACTGCATTGCGCCGGGCAGCATACCCACGGCCCTGCTCACCACGTCCATGAGCGCGATGGCCGACGAGCGCAGTGAACGGCTCACGCGCGCGGTTCGTGCCTCGATGCAGACGGATCGGCCGCTCGAACGGGACGGGACCCCGGAGGACGTCGCCGAAGCCGCGCTGTATTTCGCCGGGGATCGCTCACGTTATCTCACCGGGACGGTGCTTCCCGTCGACGGTGGCACCACCGCGGGAAAACCGTTGCGCAGGAAGCCTGCTCCCGCACCGGCCGCTCCCACGCCGACGTCCTGAGCGGAGACCGGCGGGCATCACGCCTGCGGATCGGCAATTTAAATCAACTGCTTGACTTAACCGTGCCCGTCGGATTTACTGTGACGGGGATCACGGGGGATGGGATCGAGGGGCCACCCGAGTGATGGCTCGGGTGGCCGCCCCCGATCGCAACGTCCTCACCTGGAACGAGAGCCGACGCCTCGCTGGGTGGGGCACACAAGGAGCGGATGCGATGACCACCGCGAATCGAACAGCTCGCGCCGAGCGTGTCAGCGCGACCCGGGGGGCGATTCTCGCGGCCGCCGAGCGGTTGTTCGCCGAACGGGGCATCGCGTCCGTCTCCAATCGGCAGATCAGCGAGGAAGCCGGACAGGGCAACAACGCCGCTGTCGGATACCACTTCGGAACCAAAGCCGACCTGGTCCGGGCCATCGTGCGCAAGCACAACGCGCACGTCGAACGACTCTGCCATCAGATGGTCGCGCAGGTCGGCGACTCCGCCGATGTGCGGGACTGGGTGACCTGCCTGGTGCGCCCGCTGACCGAGCATCTCGATTCGCTCGGAAATCCCACGTGGTACGCACGATTCAGTGCACAGCTCATGCCCGACCCCGCGTTCCGTGACGTGGTCTCGGAGGAGTCGCTGACCTCCCGGTCACTGCTGACCATCATCGCGGGACTGGAACGGTCGTTGCCGGACCTGCCGCCCGACGTCCGCCGTCAACGCTTCGCGATGGCCCGCCTGCTCATCGTGCACACGAGCGCCCAGCTCGAGCGCACCCTCGCAGACGGTGGCACCGGCTCCGACTGGACCGCGACCGGCACCAGCCTGATCGACGCGATCACCGGCCTGTTGCTGGCACCCGTCACGACCGGCTGACCTCCGGTTTCGGGCGCCACCGCCCACACGTACCCACGAAGGAAGACGCCATGAAGGTCTACGTGGACCAGGACAGATGCATCGCCGCCGGGCAGTGCGTCGCGCACGCCGACGAGGTGTTCGACCAGCGGGAGGACGACGGCATCGTCGTGTTGCTCGACGACAGCCCTTCGGAGGACCTCGCCGACGGTGTGCGCGAGGCCGCGTCGATGTGCCCTGCACTGGCCATCCGCATCGAGGAATGACCCCACGACCGATCACGAGGAGCGCGATGTCCGACACGCTGGCAGGACCCGAAAGCGTCACAGCCGCAGACATTCCCGAGTATCCGATGGACCGGGCCGCGGAATGCCCGTTCGCTCCTCCGCCGCAGGTGCTGGACATGGGCGCGCAGCGCCCGCTCAGCCGGGTCCGTATCTGGGACGGCAGCACGCCGTGGCTGGTCACCGGCTATGCCGAACTCAAGGAGCTGATGTCCGATCCGCGCGTCAGCGTCGACGACCGCAAGCCGGGCTTCCCGCACTGGAACGAGGGCATGCTCTCGACGGTGCACAAGCGCCCGCGCTCGGTGTTCACCTCCGACGGGGAGGAACACACACGCTTCCGGCGGATGCTCACCAAGCCGTTCACGCTCAAGCGGGTCGACGCGCTGCGCCCCGCGATCCAGCGGATCACCGACGAGCACATCGACGCGATCCTCGCCGGCCCCCAGCCCGCGGATCTCGTCACGGCCCTCGCACTCCCGGTTCCGTCCCTGGTCATCAGTGAGATGCTCGGTGTGCCCTACGAGGACCACGAGTTCTTCCAGGCACACGCCACGATCGGGGTCGACCGGTACGCGACCGCCGAGCAGGCCGCCGAAGGCCGGACCGGGCTGGCGAAGTACCTCATCAAGCTGATCGAGGCGAAGATCGACGCACCCGCCGAGGACGTCGTGTCCGAACTCGGCGAACGCGTCCGGGCCGGGGAGATCAGCATGAAGGAGGCTGCGCAGCTCGGCACCGGGCTGCTCATCGCCGGGCACGAAACCAGCGCCAACATGATCGCTCTCGGCACACTGGCGCTGTTGCGCAACCCCGAGCAGCTCGCCGTCGTCCGCGACACCGACGACAAGAAGGTCCTGGCCAACGCGGTCGAGGAACTGCTGCGCTACCTGAGCATCATCCAGAACGGTCAGCGCCGCGTCGCGGTCGAGGACATCGAGATCGCCGGCGAGACGATCCGCGCGGGGGAGGGCATCATCGTCGACCTCGCACCGGCCAACTGGGATGCCAAGGCGTTCCCCGAACCGGACAAGCTGGATGTGCACCGGCCGGCTCGCCTGCACGTCGGGTTCGGGTTCGGGCCGCACCAGTGCGTCGGACAGCAGCTCGCGCGGACGGAGCTGCAGATCGTCTACAGCACGCTGCTTCGCCGTATTCCGACTCTGCGCCTGGCGATTCCGTTCGAGGACGTCGAATTCAAGCACGATCGTCTGGCGTTCGGCGTCTACTCGCTGCCGGTCGCGTGGTGATCACCGGTCCGGTCCGACGAAAACTCGACGGGCATCACGCCGATGTCGCGTCGCGAAATGTGTGAACCAATCGATCCGAAACGGAGGGTCACGATGCCGGTTCCGAACACGAGCTCGTTGCTGTATCCGCCCGAGGGATTCGGTCCACCGAAGGACCGGCGCGGTCACGCCGCGGGCGGGGTGGGATTGCCCGCCGGGACGAAGGTCTTCTCGGCCGACAACCACATCTCGCTCGCCGACGACATCTTCTTCGAGCGATTTCCCGAAGAAATGAAGGACCGGGCGCCGCGCGTCTGGTACGAGGAAGGCGCGTATCAGCTCGGGCGTAAGGGAAAGTCCTTCCTCCCGGGCGATTTCAGTCACGTACTCATGCAGTACGACCCGCTGGACGGGTCCGGAAGCACGAACCTCGAAGCCCGGATTCGAGATCTCGGCGAGGACGGCATCGACGTCGAGCTCGCCTTCCCCAATGCGCTCCTCGCGCTGTTGTTCTACCCGGACAAGGAAGTTCGCGAACTGTCCTTCCGGATATACAACGAATACATCGCCGAGCTGCAGGAGCGGTCGAACGGCCGGTTCTACGGGGTCGGACTCGTCAACTGGTGGGACGCGGACGGTGCCCGGCGCACGCTTGCCGAACTGAAGTCCCTCGGCCTGAAGACCTTCCTGCTCCCACTCTCGGCGGGCAAGGACAACGACGGCAACCAGATCGACTACGCCAGCACCGCGATGATCCCGGTCTGGGACGAGATCGAGGCGTCCGGGGTTCCGGTCTCGCACCACATCGGCGAAGCGCCGCTGTCGAGCCCGTGCGAGGTCAACAGCGTCGCGGTCGGCATGATGCACAACGTCGCCCCGTTCCGGGAGATGTTCGCCAAGTACATCTTCAGCGGCATCATCGATCGTCATCCGGCACTGCGGATCGGCTGGTTCGAAGGCGGGATCAACTGGGTGCCGGCCGCCATCCAGGACGCCGAGCACCTGCTCGCCTCGTTCCGGCACATGCTCGACCGTCCCGTCGAACACGACATCCGGCACTACTGGGACGAGAACATGTGGGCCTCGTTCATGGTGGATCCGCTGGGACTGTCGATGGCCGACGAGATCGGAATCGACAAGATCATGTGGTCGTCCGACTACCCGCACAACGAGAGCACGTTCGGATACTCGGAAAAGTCTCTCGCCGCCGTCGTGGACGCGGTCGGCCCGGACGCCGCGGCCCGCATCGTCAGCGGGAACGTGATGGATTTCCTCGGTCTGTGACGGTGCCCGAACGGCCCAGTGTGTCGAGACCGAAGGAGGACCGAGGGATTCGTGGACGGGAACGATGAAGGCGGGGCCGGCTCGGCACCGCTGAGCGGATACGTCGTGGTCGAGTTGTCGACCGGCATTGCCGGTGCCTACTGCACGAAGATGCTGGTCGACGCCGGCGCCGACGTGGTGAAGGTCGAACCACCCGGCGGCGATCCGCTGCGGACCTGGAGCGCCTCCGGCGCCCGGATCGAATCCGGCAGCGACGGAGCCCTGTTCGCGTTCCTCGCGGGAGGCAAGCGCAGCGTCGTCGCGGACCCCGACCTGGAGGACGACCTCGACACGGTCCACGCGCTGCTCGAGACCGCGGACGCGGTGGTGTGGTCACGTGAATCGGCGGTCGCCGAACACCCGTCGCTGCGACCCGAGCAACTCCGGCAGGCGTATCCGCACCTGACCGTCACCGCGATCACCCCGTTCGGTCTGGACGGCCCGTGGAGCGACCGGCCGGCCACCGAATTCACCGTCCAGGCGTGGTCCGGCGGGATCATCGGGCTCGGGCGCGGTGCTCCCGACCGCGCACCGGTGCACATCGGCGGCAGGATCGGGGAATGGCTGACCGGTGCGACGGCCGCGGCGGCCACGCTGGCATCGCGGGCACGCACCCGGCTCACCGGCGACGGAGAACTCGTCGACGTGTCCATGCTCGAAACCGAGATCCTCTGTCTCACCTACCATCCGGTCTCGTTCTTCGACGGACTCGATCGCCCGTTCCGCACCGAGCGGCGGCTGACCGTTCCCGGGGTGGCCACCGCGCAGGACGGTCTGGTCGCGCTGGGGTGCGGAACCGCGCAGCAGTGGTTCGACCTGTGCGTCATGGTGGGGCACCCGGAATGGATCGACGAGGAATCACCGCTGTCCATCACCGAACAGGCCATCAAGATGGCCCCGGAGATCCGGGCGTGGATCGCGGAGCGGTCCGTCGAGGAGATCCTCGACTTCGCCGCGGCCCTGCGGATTCCGAGCGGTCCGGTCGGCAACGGGGAGAACGTCACCGGAATCGGTCACTACCGCATCCGGGGGACGTTCACGGACAACCCCCGCGGAGACTTCGTCCAACCGGTTCGCCCGTACCGCATCGAGCCCGGCGCGTTGCCCGGATCGCGACCGTCGCCCGCCCTCGGGGAACACACGCGGGATCGGCGCCTGCGAATCGGGACGCCGCGGCCGGCGGACAACGGCGCCGCCGGTTCGGCCGGCTCTCGTTCGGTTCGGCCGTTCGACGGCCTGCGCGTGCTGGACATGACGAGTTTCTGGGCCGGACCCTCCTGCACCCACGTCCTCGCGATGCTCGGCGCCGATGTCATCCACCTGGAATCGGCGTCGCGCCCGGACGGTACCCGGCTGATCGCGGGAGTGCCGGTCTCCGAAGACGACTGGTGGGAGAAGTCGCCGATCTTCGCCGCCCTGAACACCGGCAAGCGGAGCCTGGCCCTGGATTTCCGCACCGAACGTGGTCGTGAGGTGCTCCGCCGGCTGATCGCGACGTGCGATGTGATCGTCGAGAACTACACCCCACGTGTACTCGACCAGATCGGGCTGGATTTCGACACGGTTCGTGCCCTGCGTCCGGACGCGATCCTGGTTCGCATGCCGGGATTCGGCCTCGACGGTCCGTGGCGCGACAACCCGGCCTTCGCCTACGTCATCGAGGACTGTTCGGGCCTGAGCTGGCTGACCGGTCATCGCGATCAGAATCCGGTGGAACCCTATTCGGTCGGCGATCCGAACGCCGGTGTCCATGCGCTCGTGGGGCTCCTCGTGGCGCTCGAACAACGCCGCCGCACCGGTGAGGGCGCACTGGTGGAGGCACCGATGGTCGATGCGGCGCTCAACATCGCCGCGGAGCAGGGGATCGAGTTCTCCGCGTACGGAACGCTTCTCGAGCGTGACGGGAATCGTGGTCCGGTCGCTGCGCCGCAGAACCTGTACCGGACCGAGGAGCTCGACGAGTTCGGGCGACCCGACTGCTGGGTGGCCGTCGCGGTCGAAACCGACGAACAATGGTCGTTCCTGCGTACTGCGCTGGGCGATCCCGGGTGGGCGGCGGATCCCGAGCTCGGCACCGTCGAGGGACGGCGTCGCCACCACGATCTTCTGGACGACCAGCTGGCGCGGTGGTGCCGGAGCCGGACGGCGGACGAGATCGTGGAGGTGCTGTGGGGTGCCGGTGTGCCGGTGGCGAAGGTGATGCAACCGCACCGGCAGAGCGAGATACCGCAGCTCGCGCACCGGGGATTCTTCGAAGAACTCGACCATCCGGTGTTCGGCACGGCGCGGTACAGCACGATGGCGGCGCGATTCTCGGAAGGGCCGACCGACGTCCACGTCCGCCGCGCACCGCTGCTCGGCGAACACAATCACGAGATCCTCACCGAACTCGGATTCGACGACGCGGAGATCGTCGCGCTCGAAGGCGACGGTGTCCTCGGGCGCACACCGGTGTGGTGACGGGACGATGCACCCCGGACACCACGGAACGCCGCCGGAATCGGCGGCGTTTCGCTGTCCGCCGTCAGGGAACGACGGTGGGCAGTGTGTCCCAGCCGCGCACCGTCGACGTCGGCGACAGCGCGGCGTTCGCCACGTCGACCTCCCACTCGGGGAAGCGCTTCAGGATCTCCTCGAGTGCGACCCGGCCCTCGAGCCGGGCCAGTGCCGAACCGAGACAGAAGTGCGTGCCGACACTGAAGGTCAGATGTTGGCGGGGCTCGCGATGGATGTCGAATGTGTCGCTGTCGGGACCGAACTGGCGGTGATCGCGGTTGGCGGCGCCGATCAGGAACATCATCACGCTGCCCTCGGGAACGGTGGTGCCGTGGTACTCGACGTCCCGGGTCACGTACCGCGCGACATGCGGTGCCGGCGGCTCGAACCGCAGCAGTTCCTCGATGGCCTCGGGGATCAGCGTCGGATCCTCGACGAGCTGTCGTCGCTGGTCGGGGTGTTCGGCGAGCACCTTGCCGGCCCAGCCGATGAGCCGCGTGGTGGTCTCGTTGCCGGCCCCGGATACGACGTTCACGTAGGTCAGGAGTTCGTCCCGGGTCAGCCGGCGAACCGTTCCGGTCTCGTCCTCGAACTCGACCTCGAGCAATTCGGTCATGATGTCGTCCGACGGATACTCGGCGCGCCAGTCGATGTAGGCGCCGAAGATGTCACCGCTGACCATGCCGTCGGATGCGGCCTTCATCCGACCGCCTTCCTCGGTCCGCATCTGCTCGTTCGCGAAGTCGCGGATGGCTTCCTGGTCCTCCTCCGGAATGCCCAGGAGCATGCCGATCGTCCGCATCGGCATCTGTGCGCCGATATCGGCGACGAAATCGAGCCGGCCCGATCCCACATGGGGGTCGAGCGCCTCGGCGCAGAACTGGCGGATCTTCGGCTCGAGTGCCTGGATCTTGCGCGGAGTGAACATCCGCGCCAGCAGTTTTCGATGGATGTCGTGGATCGGCGGATCCTCGAAGAGCAGCACGCCCGGCGGAATCGCGATGTTCGCCTTGATGAGTTCGAGAATCGCACCGCGAGCGGAGCTGAACGTCTGGTAGTCGACGAGTCCCTGGTTGACGTCCGAGAAGCGGCTCAGCGCGTAGAAATCGTGGGTTTCGTTGTAGTAGAGGGGCGCTTCTTCGCGGATACGCTTGAACATCGGGTAGGGATCGGCATTGATCTCGACGTCGTACGGGTCGTATCGAATGTCGCTGGCTGCGCTGGTCGTCACAGGTCTGCCACCTTTCGGAGGATTCGTATTCGCGTGCGCGCTGGGCAGGACTGCAGTCGGAACGATCTCATCGACTGCTACCAGTGTCGGGCTCCGAGTCTTGCGATGCAAGCATTATTCTCTGATTCTGAGAGTAGAATTCTCATCCAGCACCGGATCGGGGCGGGGAGGCCTGAAAGGTGCGAGACGACAACGATTTCGGAATGCGGCGTTTTCGGAGTGCGGCATTCCCGTGATCCCCCGTGGGTCCGACCATCGACCGGAGGGTGCTGTGCAGGTCACGAGGTCCTACGACGCGCTCCTGTCCAAAGGGGAGGATCGCCGGCTGCAGATCGTCGCCGCCGCGCAGCGCATCCTCACGCGCAACGGCTGGCGCGGTACGACGCTCGCGCAGATCGCGCAGGAGGTCGGGGTCACCCCCGCCGGTCTGCTGTACCACTTCTCGTCGAAGGAGCAACTGCTGCACGCGGTACTCGACGCGCGTGACGCGGACGATCACGCGCGCGCCGATCCGGCCGGGGATCTGGCCGAGGAGATCCGGAAGACGGCCTGTCGCATCGAACAGTCGCCGGAGCTGGTGGGGACGTTCGTGGTGATGCTGGTCGAGAACCTGATGCCGGACGCACCCCTGCACGGTCGGCTGCTCGACAGGTGGCGCCTGTCCGTCGACATCGTCGCCGAGACGATTCGCACTCACCAGCGTTCGGGTCGGTACCGGGATGACATCGACGCGTCGGTGCGGGCGGTCGAGATCATCGCGTTCATCAACGGAATGGAGATCTCGTGGCTGCTCGATCGGACGATCCCGCTCGGTGACGTCTTCGCCGAGTACTCCCGTTCGCTCGATCGGGATCTTGCTGCAGTCGTGGTGAAGTGAGCGCCGGACGCTGTCACCGCAGCGGTGCAGTTCGTGGGATCAGTTGTGCGCCAGAAGCGTTGCTCGCAACTCGCGTAACCTCGGTCCTTGAGTTCTGACGAATCAACTGTAAGCTTTACGGCAATCGAGAATATCGTTCGCAGATGGGGCAACGATGCGATCCGAAATCAGAGAATCATCCCGGGAACGTGGTGTCTCCGGCGCGCCACGAGAGTGGCCTGTGCCGGGCGGATGGGTACGCGGCCTCCTCTCGGGCGATCGGTCGGGTCCGGTTCGTGCGGTCGGGGGACTGTTCGCGATGTCCGCCGACGCGGTGAAGTTCTTGTTCCGCAGGCCTTTTCAAGCACGTGAGTTCCTGGAACAGTCCTGGTTCGTCGTCCGGGTGTCCCTGCTGCCGACCCTGCTCGTGGCGATTCCGTTCACGGTGCTCGTGAGCTTCACACTCAACATCCTCCTGCGCGAGCTCGGCGCCGCCGACCTGAGCGGGGCGGGTGCGGCATTCGGTGCGGTCACGCAGGTCGGCCCGATGGTGACCGTGCTGATCGTCGCGGGCGCGGGAGCGACCGCGATGTGCGCGGATCTCGGCTCGCGCACGATCCGGGAGGAGATCGACGCGATGGAGGTTCTCGGAATCGACCCCGTCCAGCGGCTCGTCACACCGCGGATGCTCGCGTCCGGTCTCGTGGCGATGCTGCTCAACGGACTGGTCTGCATCATCGGGGTGATGGGCGGCTACACCTTCTCGGTGTTCGTC
The DNA here is from genome assembly GCF_015865005.1 of Rhodococcus sp. CX. Taxonomy (NCBI): domain Bacteria; kingdom Bacillati; phylum Actinomycetota; class Actinomycetes; order Mycobacteriales; family Nocardiaceae; genus Rhodococcus; species Rhodococcus sp. CX. The sequence goes on along the minus strand of NZ_JADZGH010000202.1, from coordinate 7,730 downwards.
CAGGACGTCAATCCCGGAGCCTTCGCCGCCGGAATCACCCTGCTGACCGGCATCGACGAGGTGATCATCTCCTCGGTCAAGGCGCTGCTGTTCGGTCTCATCGCCGGACTGGTCGCGTGCTATCGCGGGCTGACGGTCTCGGGCGGTGCGAAAGCGGTGGGAAACGCCGTGAACGAAACGGTGGTGTACGCGTTCATGGCACTGTTCGTGGTCAACGTCGTGGTGACGGCCATCGGAATCCAGCTGACGGCCAGGTGACGACACGTGCCTCCGAGTTCCGAGTACGCGCGCACGGTCGCCCTGCTGCGGCGTCCCGTCGACGGACTCGGCCGGGTCGGCGATCACGCGATCTTCTACGTCCGTGCTCTCGTCGGCGCCCCCGTCGCGGCCTGGCGGTATCGACGGGAAACCCTGCGGCTGATCGCCGAAACCAGCATGGGCGCAGGAACTCTCGCGGTGATCGGCGGGACCGTCGTCATCGTCGGGTTTCTCACCCTGGCGACCGGCGGCACCCTCGCGGTGCAGGGGTACAGCTCGCTCGGGAACATCGGTATCGAAGCGCTCACGGGCTTCCTCTCCGCGTTCATCAACGTGCGGATCTCCGCGCCGGTCGTCGCCGGGATCGGTCTCGCCGCGACCTTCGGTGCCGGCGCCACCGCGCAACTCGGCGCGATGCGGATCAACGAGGAGATCGACGCACTCGAATCGCTGGGCATCGAACCGATCGCCTACCTCGTCGGCACGCGCATCGTCGCAGGCTTGATCGCCATCACCCCGCTCTACGCACTGGCCGTCGTCGCCTCGTTCCTCGCGAGCCGATTCACGACCGTGTTCCTGCTCGGTCAGTCCGCCGGACTCTACGACCACTACTTCGCGACGTTCCTGAATCCGATCGATCTGCTGTGGTCTTTCCTGCAGGCGTTCCTCATGGCGTTGACAATCCTGTTGATACACACGTACTTCGGGTTCTTCGCCGCCGGTGGGCCCTCGGGGGTCGGCACCGCCGTCGGTAACACGGTCCGCACGTCGCTCATCGCGGTCGTCTCGGTCACCCTGCTCGTCTCGCTGGCGGTCTACGGCGCCAACGGCAACTTCAACCTGTCCGGATAGCGAGGTGGAAATGGGACCGAAGGTGCTCCGGCCCCTCGCCGGGCTCGCGGCGATCGCGGTGCTCGCCACCATCGTCGCCGGTGCGGCCGTCCTGTTCGACGGGCGTTTCACCGGCAGTGTGCGGGTCACCGTGCTCTCGCCCCGCGCCGGGCTGGTGATGTATCCCGACGCGAAGGTGAAGATGCGCGACGTGACGGTCGGCAGGGTGGACTCCGTCACGGCCCGGCCCGACGGCCTGGCGGAGATCACCCTCGCGCTCGATCCCGCACAGGTGGAGGCGATCCCGTCGAACGTCTCCGTCGACATCGCGTCGACCACCGTGTTCGGAGCGAAGTTCGTGCAGTTCCTCCCGCCGGACGACCCGTCTCCGGTGCCCCTGCAGGCGGGCCGGGTTCTCGAATCGGAGCACGTCACCGTCGAAATCAACACCGTCTTCGAACAACTCGTGAACGTCCTCGACCGGATACAGCCGGAGAAGCTGAACGAGACTCTCGGCGCGGTCGCCGCCGCGATGAACGGTCGCGGTGACCGGTTCGGGCAGATGCTCGTCGACCTCGACTCCGTCCTCGGCGCGATCGAACCGGCCCTGCCCGCGCTGGTCACGGACCTCGCGCTGGCGCCGGCGGTGGCTTCCACCTACGCGGAGACCGCACCCGACCTGATTACGACCGGTGCGAACGCCGCATCCATCGGCGACACCGTCGTCGACGAGGAACACAATCTCGACGCCTTCCTCCTCGGGATGATCGGGCTGTCCGGCGCCGGGCAGCCCGTGCTCGCCCGGAATCGGGACGGGCTGACGACGCTGCTCGATGTGCTGGTGCCGACCACTTCACTCACCGACGAGTACAACGAGGCGCTGACCTGTTCCCTGACGGGCCTGGCCTTCCTCGCCGATTCGAAACCGGTGGACGTGGAAGGGCTCGGCCTGTCCGCGAACTTCCTGTGGGGCACCGACCCGTATCGGTATCCGGAGGACCTGCCGAAGGTCGCCGCCTCCGGTGGACCCCAATGTTCGGTCCTGCCGGTGCCGTACGAAGGCCGCCCGCCGTTCGTCGTCGCCGACGTCGGTGCCGATCCGTTCGATTCCGGACGGCAGGCGGTCACCGTCGAAGGGCTGTCGGAAGGGCTGCTCGGGCGGGTCGCCGGACCGGGAGTGCCGGATCCGGCACCCGCGGTACCGTTCGGCATCCCGGCCCTGCCGAACCCGATTCCCGCCCTGCGGAACCTGTTTCCCGCGCTACCGGACCGGGGGCCGTGATGAGCACCCGGAACGGCCCGATCCTCCGATTCGGCGCCTTCGCCGCCGTGATGCTGGTGCTGTCCGGCCTCCTCGTCCTCGTCTTCGGGGAGTACCGGACCGGCGCGACGACCACCTATTCGGCGGTGTTCGAGGATTCGTCGGGTCTGCGCTCCGGCGACCCGGTGCGGATCGCCGGTATCCGGGTCGGCACCGTCTCCGACGTGGCGTTGCGCGACGACCACTCGGTCGTGGTGACATTCGACGCGGACCGCGACCTCGTGCTCACCACCGGCACGACGGCGGCGGTTCGGTACCTGAACCTGGTGGGGGACCGCTATCTCGCGCTCCACGAAGGACCGGGGTCGTCGCAGGTTCTCCCCGCCGGCGCCGAGATCCCGGTCGAGCAGACCGCACCGGCCCTGGATCTCGACCTGTTGCTCGGCGGTTTCAAACCCGTCATCGACAGCGTCGATCCGACCGAGGTCAACGCACTCACGTCGTCGCTGCTGCAGATCCTGCAGGGTCAGGACGGCACCGTCGAGTCACTGCTGGCGCGGACGTCGTCGTTCTCGAACGAACTCGCAACGAACAGCGAGATCGTCCAGAGCCTGATCGACAACCTGAACCGGGTGATGACCACGCTGTCCGACAGCGGCGGCGATTTCACCGCGACGATCGACCGCCTCGAACGGCTCGTGGGCGAACTGTCGGCGGAACGCGACCCCATCGGTGCCGCGATCGAAGCCCTCGACACCGGCACGGCGTCGATGACGGACCTGCTCACGCAGGCACGGCCACCGCTCGCGGGCACCGTCGACGAACTCGCGCGGCTCGCAACACTTCTCGACGACGACAAGCAACGTCTCGACTCCGCGCTCGAGAAAGCTCCCGAGAACTTCCGCAAGCTCGTGCGGGTCGGCGCGTACGGAAACTTCATCCAGTACTACATCTGCGCCATCTCGGTGCGGGTGACCGACGAGAACGGCGAGACGGTCCAGTTGCCGTGGATCGAACAGGACTCGGGAAGGTGCGCTCCCTGACATGCTGCGCTATCGATCTGCCAACCTGATCCGCAACGGCATCATCGGGACCGTCCTGATCACGTGCATCCTGCTCGTGGGGCTGCAGGCGCAGGCGTTCATCACGGCGGCGACCACACTGCCGTACCGCGCGAGATTCGTCGAAGCCGGCGGGCTCCGGGCCGGCGACGACGTCGTCGTCTCCGGCGTCGAGGTCGGCACCGTGTCGAAGGTGTCGCTGCTCGACGGTGATGCGCTGGTCGAGTACTCCGTCGATTCGTCGGTGCGGCTCGGATCGGCCACCACCGCCCACATCAAGACCGGCTCGTTGCTCGGCAAACGGATCCTGACACTGGTGTCGGACGGGCTGGGCCTGCTGCGCCCGAACGAGGTGATCCCCACCGACCGCACGTCGTCGCCGTATTCGCTCACCGATGCGGTCGGGGACCTGACGACGAACGTGTCCGGCATCGACACCGACGCGGTGAACCGCTCCCTGGACCTGCTGTCCACGACCCTCGAGCGCATCGAGCCGCAGCTGGGCCCGACCTTCGACGGACTGACGGAACTGTCGCGCTCGCTCAACGACCGCAACGAGTCCCTGCGCGACCTGCTCACCGCGACGCGCGATGTCACCGGCATCCTGGCCGACCGCAGCGCGCAGGTGAACACCCTGATCCTCGACGCGAACACCCTGGTCGCCGTCCTCGCCGAACGACGGCAGGCGATCGTGGACCTGCTCGCGAACACCGCCGCGGTGTCCGAGCAGTTGTCGAGCCTGGTCGCCGACAACGAGGCCGAACTGGCCCCGACGCTCGACCGGCTGAACTCCGTAGCGGCGCTGCTCGAGGAGAACCGGGACAACATCGCCGCGGCGCTGCCCGGACTGGCGAAGGTTGCACTGACCCAGGGCGAGGCCGTCTCCGGCGGCCCGTTCTACAACGCGTTTGTCGCCAACCTCGTCGACGGGCACATGATCCAACCGTTCGTCGACCAGGCCCTCGGCGTCGATCCGCCGGCCGTGTTCCTCGTCCCCGGTCAGGAGCCGCGATGACACGCCGCACGATCGTTCTGCTCGCCGCAGCCGCTCTCGTCTGCGGCATCGCCGTCGCCTCCGCGATCGGGTACCGAGAGCTGTTCGGCCCCAGAACGATCCGTGCGGTGTTCACGACCGCCACCGCGATCTACGAGGGCGACGGGGTGCGTGTCGCGGGCGTCGAGGTGGGGCACATCGTCTCGATCGAGCCTCGCGGTACCACCGCCGAGATCGTGATGGCCGTGGATCGGCGTGTCCCGATACCCGCGGACGCGAGCGCGGTGATCGTGGCCCAGAGCCTGGTCGCGGCCCGCTACGTCCAGTTGTCCCCGGCGTACCGCAGCTCCGGTGAGACGATGGCCGACGGCGCCACGATCCCCCTCGAACGCACCGCGGTTCCCGTCGAGTGGGACGAGGTCAAGACCGAGCTCACCCGTCTCGCGGCGGAACTCGGCCCGGACGGCGATCTCTCGTCCAGTGCGGTGGGACGATTCGTCGACAGCACCGCCGACGCGCTCGCCGGCAACGGCGACAAGCTTCGCAGTACCATCGAGCAATTGTCCGGTGCCGGAAGGGTTCTCGCCGACGGTAGCGGCGACATCGTGGACATCGTCGCGGCGTTGCAGACCTTCGTGACGACCCTGCGGGACAGCAACGTGCAGATCGTCAGTTTCGAGAACCGGCTCGCTACGTTGACCAGCGTGCTCGACGACAACACCACCGACCTCGACGCGGCGGTGACGAACCTGTCCGTCGCGGTCGGTGACGTGCAGCGGTTCGTCGCGAACAACCGCGACCGCGCCGGTGAACAGATCGAGCGTCTGGTGAACGTGACGCAGAATCTGGTGGACAACAAGGACGACGTCGAACAGTTGCTGCACATCTTCCCGACGAGCATGGCCAACTTCTACAACATCTACAATCCCGATACCGCCACCGAGGCAGGGGTTTTCGTCCTCAACAACTTCTCGAACCCGATCCAGTTCGTGTGCGCCGGGATCGCCGCCGTCGAGAACTCGACCTCGCAGGAATCGGCGGACAAGTGCGTCCGGTACCTCGGTCCACTGCTGAATCAGCTGACGTTCAACTATCTTCCGACCCCGATCAACCCGGTGAAGGGACCGTCCGCGCGGCCCGAGAACCTCATCTACACCGAACCCCACCTGTTTCCGGCCGGCGGGGGAGTGAACGCCCCGGCGACGACGCCCGCGTCGAGCCTGCTCGACCTGTTGCTTCCCGGAGGAGGAACGCCGCGATGAGATCTCGAACATCCGCCGTCCTGCGGGGTACGCCCGCGATGCTCCTGGCTGCCGCAGTTGTCGCGTCGACGGTGTCCGGCTGTGCGTGGGACGGGGTGAACTCGCTGCCCCTGCCGGGAACACCGGGCCGGGGGGAGGGCTCGTACACCTTCACCGTCGAGATGGCCGATGTGGGTACCCTCGAATCGAATTCGCCGGTCATGATCGACGACGTCGTCGTCGGCAGCGTCGGCCGCATGGTCGTCCACGGCTGGCACGCGGACATCGAGGTGTCCGTGGAGAAGGACGTCGCCGTCCCCGCGAACGCGGTCGCCACCGTCGGGCAGACCAGCCTGCTCGGATCGAGCCACCTGGCGCTGAACCCCCCGGCCGGTTCACCACCCGAAGGGCGACTGGCCCCCGGTGCCACGATCGGCCTCGATCGCTCCGCGACGTACCCGTCGACGGAACGCACCCTCGCGGCCGCGGCGGTGGTCCTCAACCGGGGTGGTCTCGGCCGGATCGGCGACATCGTCACCAACCTCAACGACGCGCTCGGCGGGCGCGAGGACGCGGTACGCGACCTGCTCACCCGGCTCGACACCTTCGTCGGCACGCTCGACACCCAGCGCGCCGACATCGTCGCGACCATCGACGGGCTCGAGCGCCTCGCCGGCACCGTGTCCGGGCAGCGGGACGTGGTCGCCGACGTGCTGGACCGGCTGCCCGCCGCCCTCGAGACACTGCTGCGGGAACGTCCGGCGTTCACCACCGCGCTCGACAGGCTCCGGACGTTCAGCGACACCGCGACCGGCGTCGTCACCGACACTCGGCAGGATCTGGTGACCAACCTCGAGCACCTCGAGCCGACGCTGCGTGCCCTCGCCGACGTCGGCGCCGACCTCGACAAGGCCCTCGCATACGCGACGGTCTACCCGTACGGCCAATCCGTGATCGACCGGGCGGTGCGCGGCGACTACCTGAACCTGTTCGCGACGGTCGACCTCACCGTGCCCCGGCTCCAGCGCGAACTGTTGCTCGGTACCCCGTGGGGTGATCCGAACGCGGTGGTGCAGGCGGCGGTCGGTGATCCGGGTTATGCGCAGCCGACCCGCGATCCGCTCGGAGCCGCGGTGGGAGGCACCCGATGATCCTGTCGCGCTTCGTCCGGTTCCAGCTCGTCGCGTTCGCGGTGCTCGGGCTCGTCGGGCTGCTCGTCACGACGTTCGTCTACATCCAGGGCCAGTCGCTCGTCGGCGTCGGCCGCATCCGGGTCACCGTCGACCTGCCGTCCGCCGGCGGCCTGTACCGGTTCGCGAACGTCACCTACCGCGGCGTCGAGGTCGGAAAGGTCACCGCCGTAGACCTGACTCCGGGCGGAGTTCGGGCGACACTCTCGCTCGACGAGGACCACGACATCCCGGCGGACCTGGAAGCGCACGTTCGGAGTGTGTCCGCGGTGGGGGAACAGTACGTCGATCTGCGACCGCGCAGCGACGGGGCGCCCTTCCTCGAAGACGGTGCCGTGATCGACGCGGCCGACACGATCGTTCCCCAGCCCGTCGGTCCCATGCTCGACAACCTCAGTGCGCTCGTCGGGAGCATCCCGACCGGCAAACTCGACGACCTGCTCGACGAGATGCATGCCGGTGTGGGCGCAGTCGGCTACGACCTGGGTTCGCTGCTGGATTCGTCGTCGACGCTCGCGGCAGACGCGAGCGGTGTCGCGGACCGCGCCCGGACGCTGATCGAGGACACGGTGCCCCTGCTCGATTCGCAGGTGCAGAGCCTCGACGCGATCGAGGAGTGGACCCGCAGTCTGGCGGGGGTGACCGGACAGGTCGTATCCGACGACCCGCAGCTGCGCACGGTGCTGCGAACCGGCCCGGGCTTCGCGCAGGAAACCGCTGCCCTGTTCGACACGGTCGACCTGACCCTGCCGGTGCTGCTGGCGAATCTCACCACCGTCGGCCAACTCGCCGTGACCTACAACGCGGGACTCGAACAGCTGCTCGTGCTGTTGCCGCCGGCGGTGTCGATGATCCAGGCCGTGCAACCGTCGAGAAACGCGTCGGGTCTGGGGC